>CAMEIT010000006.1 GCA_945918795.1 uncultured Clostridia bacterium
TTGTATAAGGCAATCAGCCTCGCCGGTGGTCGTCGAGTCAGATTGCCATTTACTTCTCGTTTCTCTTTTGGGATTTTTCTCGGGGCTGCCGCCCCGTACCCCGCCAAGCCTTTGAAAAGGCTTGACCTAAACTTTAAAATACTTTGTACCTGTCCTCAAGCGATGCCTGTGGTAGTCATCGCTCGAGGACATTTAATTTTCTTTTCTCTTTAAGTGAAATGTGCCGTATGATTGAATATTCACAATAATTGATTATCGTAAATTTTATTTTTGTTCGCAAATATCAGGTAAAAATAAGGCTCCCTTGTGTAAAGGGAGCTGTCATCGAAGATGACTGAGGGATTGTTTACATTATGATTTTATTTTCACAATAATCGGTTTATGTAAATTTTTTCTCACAGAAGAACGGATAAAATGAAGGCGCCCTCCGGGAGGGAGCCGGCGTCGTAGACGACTGAAGGAGAGCGCGAAACAACAAAGTCAGGCTTGATTTACTGTCAAGCGAGTTGCTATTCATTTTTCTTTTTAAGGTGAATGTGCCGTATATTAACATTCTGCCGTAAAAGCCATAAATAAAATCGCAAAAAATAATGCTCATCTTGCCGCCATACTCTCGGCGGGAAGATGAGCAACCGCAAAGCGTTTTAAAGTTTTCGGGCACGGGGACTTTTGAAAAAGTCCCAGAAAAAATCAATTATTTATCGCGTTCGCGCTTATTTCCGAAGCAGAATATAGCTATTGTACCCGGTCCGGAATGGCAGCCGATAGTAGGTCCGATACTGTTTATTGTAATAGATTTAATCTTAGAGCAACCGAGCATAAGGTCTCTGCACATAACAGCATCCTCATAGGAATCGGCGTGATTAATATAAACGGACTGCATATAGCTTTCATCCTCATAGGATTCAATATCCTCGAGAGCGTTTTTAACGAGTTCCTTAAGTGAATTTTTTCTACCGCGAGCAATACCCGTTGCGACGAGGAATCCGTTTTCATCAACGTGCATTACGGGTTTAATGTTAAGAACGCCGGTTATAGTCGCCTTAGCCTTTGATACTCTGCCGCCGCGTCTGAGATATTCAAGATCCTCAACCGTAAACCAATGAATAACATTATGCCTGTATTTTTTTATCCATTCAACAGCTTCTTCGTAAGGCATACCGTTATCGCGGTTATCGGCAATTCTCTGCATAAGCAAGCCATAGCCGCCCGAAGCGCAGAGAGAATCTATAACGGATATTTTAGCATCGGGATACACTTCGAGGCATTTATTAAGCATGAGGCAAGCGGAATTATAAGTTGCGCTTATGCCTGAAGAAAGTGTCATGTAAATAAGCTCCTCATTTTTTTCGGCAGAAGCCTCAAATATTGAATACAATTCATCCTGCGTCGGTTGGGACGTATTAGTCAGTTTACCTTCGCGCATTTTATCGTAAAGCAACTTAATATTATCAACATTTTTACCATCATCACTATACTCTGTTCCGTCTACTGTATATGAAAGCGGAACCAAGTTAATATTACGCTCCGTTGCATATGACAAAGGTAAGTCACAGCAGGAATCTCCGTATATTTTATACATTAAAATCCACTCCTTCAACAAAAAATTTAATCAGAAATATTTCTTAAATGCTTTATGCAATACCTTCAAAAGTACGCCTATTGCAATAAGTTCGGTAACAGCCATTACGGCAGCCGTGAGAAGCTTAGGCAAAAACCAAGTCAGAAACGTGCCGCCGAACGCATACATGAGGCAAGCCGATTTAAGAACCGCTGAAACTACAAGCTCCGCAGTAAGAACGGATACTCCCAATGTAAACGTATTTTTTATCTTAAAAACATAATTATACAATACAGCCGGAACAACGCCGAGAAGGCCCGAGCACACAGTTAGCCCTATTATAAAGCTTGAGCCCATTGGATTAATGAGAAAACCGACAAGATCTGCCGCAACCCCGACAACAAAACCGTAAACAGGTCCGAACAAAATTCCGGAAAGCATAATCGGAATCGTACCGAAGCTGAATCTCATTGCATCTCCGATCTGCGGCGAAACAAAACGTGTAAGCAGCACGCTCAAGGCTGTAAGCATAGCGCATATAACCATAGAACGCACGTAATCAATACTACTTTTCTTTGACATGAATAATCCTTATCCGAATAGCACAAGTCAATTAACCGTCATCGTCACCATGCACCGAAGCTTCTATGGAAATGCATTGACAATGCACAGCGAATGCAATGTTGTACCGCGGAATAATTCCTTCGTCCGCAGGCGACATTCCATCCTGCGGCACTTTACGCACAACATTTACTCTGCACATTCTAATTTTATTTTACACGGTTCCCCGTATAATGCAAATTAACTATAACACAAGCTTTAATTCATTATACACCTGTATTCATCGATATTATAGCACATTTCTTTTATTATTTCAATAGATTCATGCTCACATTTTTTGCCGTGTGAGGGCGTTTTTCGGCATACATACTCATAATGGCACTCTCTCATGCTTAAAGCGCATATCTAATGTATTGCAAAAACAGTGTATTTATGGTAAAATTAATCACAATATATAATTCTTGCACGGAGAAACAAATGAAAAAGCTTTTTGTATACCTTTCAAATTACAAAAAAGAATGTATCTTGAGTCCTCTCTTCAAATTCATAGAGGCATCGTTTGAGCTTCTCGTTCCGCTTGTAATAGCCGCAATAATAGATACGGGTATTGCAAACAAAGACACGGGATATATAATCAGAATGTGTCTGCTTCTCGTATTACTCGGAATCATCGGACTTGTAAGCGCAATAACGGCACAATACTATGCCGCAAAAGCATCGGTAGGCTTCGCCAAAAATCTGAGACACGCATTATTCGGCCATATTCAAAGTCTGTCCTATACGGAAATTGATACTCTCGGCACATCAACCATGATAACGCGCATGACAAGCGATATTAATCAGGTGCAGTCCGGAGTAAACCTCACTTTAAGACTGTTGTTGCGTTCACCGCTTGTTGTGTTCGGCGCAATGATAATGGCATTCACAATAAACGTAAAAGCCGCACTTGTTTTTGTTGTTACGATCCCCGTTCTTTCGGTTATCGTATTCGGAATAATGATCGTATGTATTCCCCTTTACAAAAAGGTTCAAGCCGCATTGGATAAAGTCCTTTTGATAACGCGCGAGAATCTTACTGGTGTACGTGTAATACGTGCTTTCGGAACAGAACAGGAAGAAACCGACAAATTCGTAGAGCATAATCAGGCGCTTACAAACATACAGAAATTCACAGGTCGTATATCGGCTCTCCTCAATCCGTTGACGTATGTGATTATCAATATTGCAATCGTAATATTGATCAAAATCGGCGCGATCCAGGTTTATGACGGTATTATAAGTCAAGGTATGGTAATTGCGCTTTACAATTATATGTCACAGATACTTGTCGAGCTTATAAAGCTTGCAAACCTCATAATCAACATCACAAAATCAGCCGCTTGCGCAAACAGAATAAGCGCAGTTCTCGATATAAAGCCGAGCTTGGAATATAAAGATACAGCTCCCGAAAAACGTCAGGCACAGTATTCGGTTGAGTTCAGGGACGTATCACTGAGATACAAAAACAACTCGGAGCCTTCGCTTGATAATTTAAGCTTTACGGTTAAAAAGGGTGAAACCGTCGGAATTATAGGCGGCACAGGCTCGGGAAAATCCTCACTTGTGAACATGATACCGAGATTTTACGATGCCGAAAACGGAGAGGTGCTCATTGACGGGGTAAACGTCAAGGATTATCCGCTTGAAGAATTACGTGAGAAAATAGGCATTGTGCCGCAAAAAGCAGTGCTTTTCAAAGGCACCGTGCGCGACAATATCAGCTGGGGCAAGAATGATGCAACAGACGAGGAAATATTTAACGCGCTTGAAACGGCACAGGCAAAATCGGTTATAGAAAGTAAGTCGGGAGATCTTGATTACGTTATCGATCAGGGTGGAAAAAATCTCTCCGGAGGACAAAGACAGCGCCTGACAATTGCAAGAGCACTCGTCAGAAAGCCCGAAATACTCATTCTTGACGACAGTGCTTCCGCGCTTGACTTTGCAACAGACGCAGCTCTCAGAAAAGCAATCAGAGAAATAGACAATTCTCCGACAGTGTTTATAGTTTCGCAAAGAACGTCATCAATACAGTATGCGGATAAAATAATAGTTCTTGACGACGGCATGATAGCAGGTATGGGCACGCACGACGAGCTTCTCGAAAAATGCGATGTATACCGTGAAATTTACAATTCACAATTCAAAAAGGAGGCTGATGTCAATGGCTGATAAAATATCAATGCAAAAGGGCACCGTTTCAAAGGTATTAAAATATATAAAAAAATACCGTTTTCTCCTTGTCTTGTCTCTTGTACTCGCCGCGGCATCCGTAGCACTTACGCTTTACGTTCCGGTGCTCATAGGTGATGCCATAGACTACATTATAGGTGAAAATAACGTTGATTTTGCGGCTGTAACGGAATATCTTATTAAAATTGCCGTTATTGTATGTGTTACGGCTCTTTTTCAATGGATAATGAACACAATCAATAATAAAATAACGTATAACGTTGTAAGAGACATACGCGAGCAGGCGTTCAGAAAAATCGAGATATTACCTTTGAAATATATAGATTCACATTCATACGGCGATATTGTCAGCCGCGTCATAGCAGATACGGATCAGTTTGCCGACGGATTGCTCATGGGCTTTACACAGTTCTTTACGGGCATTATCACAATAATAGGCACTCTCATTTTCATGCTGACAATAAACGTTTCAATAACGCTTGTTGTGGTTGTGCTTACTCCGCTCTCGCTGTTTGTGGCGCGCTTTATTGCAAAAAAAACGTACGATATGTTCAAGCTCCAATCAGAAACGAGAGCTGAACAGACTGCATTTATCGATGAAATGGTAGGCAATGTAAAGGTTGTGCAGGCATTTTCGCATGAGGACGAAGCAATGGAGAAATTCGACGAAATAAACGAACGCCTTGAAAAATGCTCTCTTAAAGCGATATTCTACTCATCTATCACAAACCCGAGCACAAGATTTATAAACAGCCTTGTATATGCGGGAGTCGGTCTTACAAGCGCAATCGCCGCAATAAACGGAACAATGACAGTAGGTGCGCTCTCGTGCTTCCTCAGCTATGCAAATCAATACACAAAGCCATTCAATGAAATATCCGGCGTAATAACGGAGCTTCAGAATGCACTTGCCTGTGCCGCTCATATATTCGAGCTTATTGAAGAAGAGCCGCAGTCGCCTGACCTCCCCGATGCACTTGTGCTTGATAACGTTGAGGGATACATTGCAATCGATAACGTAAGCTTTTCATATACACCGGAAAAGCCGCTCATACAAAACCTGAACCTCAACGTCAAACCGGGGCAAAAAATTGCCATTGTAGGGCCTACCGGATGCGGAAAAACAACACTCATAAATCTTTTGATGAGATTTTACGATGTCAACAGCGGTCAAATATGTGTTGACGGAAACAATATAAAGCAGATCACGCGAAACAGCCTCAGGCGCAGTTACGGCATGGTTCTTCAGGAAACATGGCTGAAAACGGGAACAGTTCGCGAAAACATCACAATGGGAAAGCCCGATGCTACCGAGGACGAAATAATTGCCGCCGCAAAGGCTTCTCACGCGCACAGCTTTATAAAAAGGCTTCCAAAAGGATATGACACAGTTCTCAGTGAGGACGGAGGAAGTCTTTCGCAGGGACAAAAACAGCTCCTCTGCATAACAAGAGTAATGCTGTGTCTGCCGCCTATGTTAATTCTTGATGAGGCAACATCCTCAATAGACACAAGAACCGAAATAAAAATACAGGAAGCATTCAACAAGCTTATGGAAGGCAAAACAAGCTTCATAGTAGCACACAGACTTTCAACGATTCGAGAAGCCGATACAATACTTGTCATGAACAACGGAAACATAATCGAACAAGGCAACCATACAGAGCTTCTCAAGCTGAACGGTTTTTATGTAAATCTCTATAACAGCCAATTCGCACATTAAAAATAAAGCAAGCGGACAGTGCTTACAAGAGCATCTTTCCGCTTGCTTTGTTTTTGTTTTTATTTTATGTCGAGTTCCGGAGGAACATCAATCTCGTCTGAAACGTATTTACCGTTCTTTTTGCGCTGTCTTACACATTCCGACAAAAGGTATTCAATGTTGATTGAATACAAAATTTATTTATCGCTTTGTGCCGCAATCAGATCAAGCCTTTCGCGTATGCTCTTCATATCCTCCCAGGCATCCTTTTTCTTTTCGGGGTCACGAAGGAGTGCCGACGGATGATACGTTGCAATAAAGCTGCATCCCATTTTATCATACCATGTTCCTCTGTCGCGCGTTATCCTGATATTGCAGTCGATTATGTATCTTGCGGCAGTAGAACCGAGGCAAACCACAATTTGCGGCTTGATTACGGCAAATTGCTTTCTGAGGTAAGGCAAGCACAGCTGAGCCTCTTCCTCCTCGGGAACTCTGTTTTGCGGAGGACGGCACTTTACGATGTTGGCAATATATACCTTTGTCCTGTCAAGATTGATTGCCGCAAGCATTTTATCAAGAAGCTGTCCTGCCGGACCGACAAAAGGTCTGCCCTGCTTATCCTCCTCCTGCCCGGGACCTTCCCCTACAAACATTATGTTTGTATGAATGTTTCCTTCACCGGGCACAACGTTATGACGGGTAGAGTAAAGCGGACATTTTCTGCACACGCTGATAGCAGATTTAATGGCTTCCATCTGTTCTTCTTTCATATAACCTTTGAATCAAGTCAATGCCTGATTTTTGCCTCCGAAAAATAATTCACAGCTTATGCAAAACTGTCTGTCGTTTATATTGCACACATCATTTTGCAGAGCCTGCACTTGACGCTTTTTGCTTAATTCTTTGAATTGCGTTATCTATCGATTTAGGTGTTTTGTTTAGCTCTGCGGCTATCTGCTGATAATCCTTGCCCTCCATGTATTTGGAAAGTACAAGCATCTCAAAGTCGCTCAGCCTTTCGCACAACGCTCTTGACGCATCATCTATTTCTTCCTGCCTTATAATTTCATCCATAGGGTCCTCACCCGACATGGAATCTATCTCATCGACAAGATAATGTTCTGTTCCGTCCGCATCGCCTATTTCTTTATACAGTGAAACGTAGCTGTTGAGCGGCAAATGTTTTTTACAGCAAGCCGCCTTGACGGCCGTGAAAATCTGACGCGAAATACAAAGCTCGGCAAACGTTTTGAAAGATGCGTTTTTATCCGGAGAATAGTCCCTTATCGCCTTAATAAGCCCTATCATGCCCTCCTGAATAAGGTCATCGCTGTCTGCACCGGAAATGTGGTAGGATTTTGCTTTTATTTTTATACTGCTTCTGAATTTATTTACGATATATTCAATAGCATAAACATTGCCCGACGCCGCCGCATTAGCAACGGCGTTAAGCTCCATGCTATCAAAATCGTGTTCATTTGTTTGCGCAGTCATATATTTTCTCTTCCTCCGACCGATTTAACTCAAAAAAGCAATTCACTCCGATAATAATGTTATCTTAAATCATCATCGCCGCTGTTATTTGCGATATTCTTCAATCTGTCTATTTTGTCGCCGCTGAGCCTTTCAAAAATATGATTCGGTCTGTTATCGTTTATCTCAAAGCGCGTATTTCTTTCTTTTGTGGTTCTTTCCACATCAGCCTTCAATTCCATTGCCGAAATTATGAGCGCGCCCTTTGCGGATGCTATCGTCTGCTGTAAATGGTCTGAGGTTGCAACCCATATACGTGTTTTCTTCGGTGCATCCTCGAGAACGTCATTTACAAAGCGCTCTATATAAACATCTGCGCTCTCGTTCTTTTTTGTGTACACAACCGTGATGTTCCCGTTTTTCTCAACAGTGCGCTTCTTGCTGTCGGTTCTGTACGCATCAAACACTATTGTTATATCGTAGCCCGTAAAACCGCGGTAATTGTGCATAATATCTATGAGTCTGTCTCTTGCCTGTTCAAACGCGGCTTTCCCGGGGCGCTCGAGCATACCCCACGTATTTATGATATTGTAACCGTCAATTATTATATAATCAGCCACGCTGTCTTACAACCTCATACATAAGTACGGCAGCCGCAACAGACGCATTCAGTGAATTAAGTCTGCCTTTCTGTGGAATCGTAAGCACCATATCCGAGGCTTTCTTTATCATCGGAGTAATGCCTTTATCCTCACCGCCTATAACAAGCGCAATAGGCATCTTCAGATCGAACGACGTATACGGACTTCCTTCCATATCTGCCGAGGCAATCCATACGCCCTTTTCTTTAAGCTCGTCGATAACATTTTTTATATTTACAGCCTTGCTTATAAGTATATGGTTAACCGCGCCCTCGGAAACTCTCGTTACAGTCGGCGTTATTCCGATAGAACGGTGAACAGGTATTACAATTCCGTGTACGCCCGCACATTCGGCAGTTCTTATTATTGCGCCCAGATTATGCGGAGAATTGAGTCCGTCCGCAATAACTATAAACGGCGCCTCGCCGCGTCTTTCGGCTTCCGCCAGAATGTCATCTATACTGCAATACTCAATCGGCGAGCACAATGCGACAACTCCTTGAGGATTGGGACTTTCAGCCATTGCTTCAAGCTTTCTTTTGTCTATCTCGCTTACCTGTATGTGCATTGCTCTTGCTTTTTCAACTATATCCCTGTTCATGTCCTTGGCAACATAAATCTTTTCTATCGGACGTTCGGAACGCAGAAGCTCAAATACGGCGTTTCTGCCCTCAACAACAGAGCTTTCATCTCTTGTAACACTATTATCCATATAATTTCCAATCTGTAATTAATTTATTGTCTCATATTCCGAGTACGGCGGTTGCAATCTTGAAGTAAACAAGCAATGCAAGTGCATCAACTATTGTCGTAATGAACGGGCTTGCCATAACCGCAGGGTCAAAGCCTATCCTCTTTGCCAAAATAGGCAACGTGCTTCCGATGAGCTTTGCTATTACAACGGCAACTGCAAGGGTCACACATATTATCAGTGCAATTTGCATTGAAACGTCCGAATGGAACAAAATATTGTCAACAAGCTGTATCTTTACGAAATTTACCGCACCTAGAACAATGCCTGCAAGCAGTGCAACTCTGAATTCTTTCCATATGATTTTGAGAATATCACGCATTCTTATTTCATCAAGTGCAAGACCTCTTATGATCGTAACTGATGCCTGACCGCCGGCATTACCGCCTGTATCCATTATCATTGGAATAAACGCAGTCAGAATCGGCACAACGGCAAGAGCCGACTCAAATGAAGATATGATCTTACCCGTAAAAGTAGCCGAAACCATGAGGAGCAAAAGCCAAGGAATACGCTTTTTCCATATTTCAAACACGCTTGACTTGAGGTACGGCTTGTCGGTAGGCGTGATAGCTGCCATCTTCTCGATATCTTCCGTAGTTTCTTCTTCCAATACGTCCATGGCGTCGTCAACGGTAACTATCCCGACAAGACGGTTCTCCGTATCAACCACAGGCATGGCGATAAGGCCGTATTTACTGAAGTTGAGTGCAACGTCCTCTCGCGAATCATGAGTATAGGCAAAAATCTCGTGAGTATCCATGAGTTCGGATATTTTTTTATCAAGCGTATTGAGCAACAGCTGATGCACGCTTACAACGCCCTCGAGGATACGCTGAGTATTTGTAACATAACACGTATATATAGTTTCTTTGTCGATTGCGGTAGCGCGGATTTTATCAAACGCCTCACCAACCGTCATATCGGCCTTCAAATCAACAAATTCATTCGTCATGATGCTGCCGGCACTGCCTTCGGGATAATTGAGATACTGATTAATAAGACCTCTCATATCGGGAGTTGAGTTTTTAAGAAGTCTACTCACAATGTTTGCGGGCATTTCTCCCATAAGGTCTACTGTATCATCGAGAAACATATCATCAAGCACTTCACGGATTTCCTTATCGGTCATAGCCTCGATAAGCTGCTGTTGTGAATCCGTATCCATATATGAAAATACATCCGCCGCCATATCTTTATCGAGCAGACGGAATAGTCTTATCGTATTTTCATGCGACACGTCACTGAGCAGTTCCGCAATATCAACAGGATTCAATTCGGACAGTTCCTTCTTGACCTGTGAGAATTTTTTCATATCAAGCAAATCAACTATATTAATCTTTTCTTCTTCCGGCATAGCAATATCCTCCATTTTTAAACAAACAAAATAGTACCGTCCCAAAAACGGCAATGCACCTCAACCGCAAAACATTTCGTTTTGCATACTCCGTCATTTAAGGGAGCTTTATCGATGCACAAGGATCGCCATGCCGCGGCAAAACCGTATTACCGATTTATATTGCCGCAATAATATGCAAAATTCAAGCAAATAACAATTACCGCGTTGTCAGCGCAGAATCAATCGTTTGCCGAATAAATAAAAACCTCGTGGGTATACAATAAGCTCTCTGATGACTTTTCAGACTCAAAAATAATGTTGTCAATCCTACTTCGACAAGGACCGGCGTCCATATATGCCCACCTCCGTTTTTATTTAGTTTAGTCAAACAAATTTTCCGACATCATTATATGCAATGAATCGCAAATTTGCATTTATCTCATACGGGAACAGACAATCTATCACTATGCCCCGTATTCCAATCTATATTATATCACGTTTCACTGTTTTTTTCAATAGCACCGCGAAATATTTTCCAATCTATCCGCACATTCAATCGGTATACGAACAAAACTTTCATTGTTTGAGCTTATCGGTTTATATGCCGATATATTTTCACACCGAATATATGCCTTAACCCTTGAGCCCTCTTGTCTGCCTGTCCATATCTTCTATTACAATGTCGTAAATTTCCCCGAGAGAAGCACAATATTTAAGCACGTCCCAAGGCTCGTTCGTATGATAATGCACTTTAATAAGCTCTTCATCACCGACAGCAAGCAGGCAGTCACCGGCAAAATTATTCATGATGTATTCTCTTATCTTATCTTCATCAAGACCACTTCCCTCAATGAGAAGCTGTGTGTCGTATTTGAATTCAAGCATAATTATTCCTCCGTTTTTTGTATATGGTTTTTTAGAATTTGGGCTTTGACTGTGTATTCTTTTTGCTCTTTATCAATCCGTAGATTATAAATATTACTATTGCAACAGCAGCAGGCAATGCAAGCGTTTTGAGGATATTGAATGAGCGTTCGTATATTGAAATATAACGTTCGTTAAACAGCTTTCGTTGAGTGCCGTCTGTGCCGTATATATAAATATAAAATTCGCTTTGAGAGTCGCTCGTTATTCGTGTATTTGATTTTGAAGAGCCCATGGCAACCTCGGCAATCATTTCAAGCGCCGAATTATATATTTCAAATCCCGCGCCGTCGGTACCGTTGTTAAGATACAGTATGCGCGTAACAGTGTTCTCGGATATGTTTTTGAAATGGTAAACAGTATTCGTCGCAAGGCTTGATACTTCGCCGTCAATGCCGAAATCATATTCGATAACAGGCATTGTCTCGGCATTGGTTTTGCCCGCAGAAATATCCGTATCGGGATCCGTGAACTCTATATTCATTTCATTTATATCCGACTCGGAAAAATCCTTTAATATTCTTATTCCGCGTTTAACGGTAACGGCAATATATTCTCCCTCTTTGAGCGTTATTTCATTTTTATCGGCTGTTGATACGAGTTTTAATTCGCCCTTGATGCAGTAATTAAACGCATTGCCGTAATCGTCTACCCTCACAGCGGCTTTTCCGCCGTCTGAAACATATGCTGTTTCGGTAGGGGTTTGAATTGCGGTTATCCCGTTATTGCTCACGATACCGACAGCACCCTCTAATAGCGTGAGAGTCTTGCCGGATTCCATTCTCGTATAAGGTGCAATGTCAACAATACCCGTTTCAAGCAAAATTACGGCAGTGGAATTTCTTGCTGTAATAAAGTTTTTTTCTTCTGTAAATGCATAATACTCGCCGGCAGAAATCATTGTATCCGCAGTAAAACACATACCCTTTTTGCAAATGAGCATATACTCAGTGTCGGCTTGTGCATTTGCACCGAGAGCCCCAAAAGAAAAAATCAATATTGAAACAAGCAATAATACAGCTTTCTTAAAAAATTTCATTCTGCACCTTTACCTTTCTTTGTGCCGATTTATATTTTCCGACAATAACACAATACGCTCCTGCTTCAGAGATCGGCAGGAGCGTTATATCATTCTTTATTTTCTCTTTTTGACATTCTTTATAACGCCTTTGACAAGAACAATAACAGTGATAATTACAAGAACTAATGCGATTCCGCCGACAACAAGTACAAGTATAAGCATAAGTCCGTTGTCATCGATAGTCTGATGCGGTGGCTCTGTCGGCGACGGAGACGGTACATCTTCAGTCGGACCCGGTGTCGGAGTGACTACTACTTTCGGCAAAACCTCAACATTTACTTTGAAATCCTTTGTGTACTGCTCACCCGTGTTCTGATTTCTGCCGTCTATTCTCACTGTTATACGTCTGTTTTCTCCGCACAAAATCAAAGCATTGAACGTTCTTGTTTCGCCCGCATCGAGCTTGCCCTCGCTCGCTATTATCATGTTTTCTTCAACGACAAGTACGGAGTACGTCATCAAAGGACTCTCGCCGTTGTTCGTAAATGTGAAAGAAAAATTAACAGTATCTCCTACGTATATCGTCTCGGGAGAATGAGTAAAAGTCATTTCTATGTCGGCATATTTGTCGGGCAGTTCAACCTCGATATGAGTGGACCTTGCCGTCTCGTTTATCGTCTCGCCGTCATAATCAACGTAGTTACCCGATATATTCGGGCTGAATACGGTCTCGGCACCCGTTATCTCGTATGTATAAGTTATTGATTTCTGCTCACCCATATCAAGCGTGCCGATTATCCATGTCTCTTTGATACCGTTATCCGTAAGAATGATATTTTCCGCAGGAATCGAGCCGTTATTTGTGATAGTGTATACGATGACTATTGTATCGCCGTACTTATATTCGTCAGCATCCTTGTCAAGCTTGTAAGAAAGGCTCACGCCCGGCAGCGCCGAAAATGATATTTCTGCGTCAACAGCTTCCGTTTGCGGAGAAATACATCTGAATTTATATGTTGTGCCCGGATTGCATACTTCTTCTTTAGTCTCGGAATAAATTTCTCCGGGTTCAAGAGAAGTTATTGTAAATATCGTTGCGTTTGAATCATCAAGCACGGCTATATTCTCTATTCTACCGGAGCCGACGTTTGTCACAATAAATTCAAGAGTAACGGTTTGTCCCTTGCCAATATATTCTTCAGAGCATTTTATTTCCATTCCGAGAAAATAATTGTGATATGTGACGTTGATTTCAATGATTTTATCCTCGTAATTCAGTCTCGAAAGCGTCTGTGAGCCGTCAAGCGACGTATACGTAAGATAAACGCTTGAAACTGTCGATTGCGTTACGGTTATTTGCGCCGTGAAGCTTTTTGTCTCGCCCGGATTTATTTCATCTATCTGACCTATATATCCGTAAACAGTATCATAAACCATTATGTTTCTCATCGGAACGTTGCTTAACGATGTTGCGGTAAAATCAACCGTTACAGTGTCACCGACATATATATTTTCCTGCATCATCCAGTAATCATACGAAACATCAAGCGCAATCGTCTCGCGCGTCAGGTACATAATACCGTCAGTCTCGAGTATGGATACAAAGTCAGCATCGGAATATTCCGCCTGCTCGCCGAATTCGTCCTCGCTGTAATATACAACAAAAATGTTATACTGGAAAACAAAATCGGTTGCCTCATCAAACGTAAACATTTCACCCTGAACCTCATACGATTCACCCGGGGCAATGGCAATCACCTCGGTATCATATGTAGTATTGCCGTAGCTGTATGATGCACCGAAGAGCGTTTCCGTAACCCTTACGGCACTGAATCTTACAGTATCGGATGTGTTATTTGAAATGACGTACTTGACTGCGGCGCCATGCGTAACCGTTGAAGAAAGATATAAATTTCCGTTGTATTCATATATCGCGGAAGTATCATACTTCAATTCAACCGTAAAATCCTCCGGCTCTGCCTGTGCCGACGGAACGGCACAAAATGCCCCTATCAAAGCAAACGCAAATACGGCAAGTATAATAAGTGTATATTTGAAATTAAATTTTTTCACCTTTAATGATCCCCTCAATTATATGATGTTGTTTTATTTTATCATAAAACATTGTATAAATCAACTATTTTTTATCGTAATGGAATTTTTTCTCTGATTAATTTGCAAACAGACGCGGCAAAGCAAAATGTCCTTGAAAAGTAGTACAAAATAATGTATAATATATAGGATAAAATTTGATTTAAGGAGTTTAGCTATGAGTCAGGCAGATATTATTTTTATAGATATGGTAAAGGATATTCTTGAAAACGGATACAGCACCGAAGGACAAAAGGTAAGGCCGATATGGGCAGATACAGGTGAGCCGGCTCATTCGATAAAAAAATTCGGCGTTGTAAACAGATACGATCTTTCAAAGGAATTTCCAATCCTTACGCTCCGTCCCACCTCAATGAAGGTTTCGATCGATGAAATTTTATGGATTTGGCAGAAAAAATCAAACAATATAAAAGACCTGGGCTGGCATATTTGGGACGCTTGGGCAGATGAAAACGGCAGTATAGGCAAAGCATACGGCTATCAGCTTTCTGTTAAGCATCAGTATCCCGAGGGAATGTTTGATCAGGTTGACAGAGTTCTCTATGACCTCAAGCACAGGCCCCAAAGCCGCAGAATAATCACTAACATATACGTTCACAACGACCTTCACGAGATGAATCTCTACCCGTGCGCATACAGCATGACGTTCAACGTTACGGGCAACAAGCTCAATGCAATTCTCAATCAGCGTTCGAACGATATATTGCCCGCAAATAACATGAATGTCGTGGAATATGCAATTCTCGTGCATATGATGGCTCAGGTTTCGGGATTTGAAGTCGGAGAGCTTGTTCACGTCATTGCGGACGCGCATATATACGACAGACATATTCCTCTCATAAAAGAGCTTATTTCGCGCACGCCTCAGCCTGCACCGATACTTAAAATAAATCCCGATGTTAAAAACTTTTACGATTTCAAGCGCGAGGATTTTGAGCTTATCGGATACAATCCGGGTCCGCAGATAAAAAATATTCCGATTGCGGAATGATAAAAAGGGTGTGATTGAAATGAAAGATATGTGGCTTATATATTCCGCCGATGAAAATTGGGCAATAGGTAAAAACGGAGACCTTTTGGCAAGGATTCCCGAGGACCTTAAAGACAGATTCAAGGCTCTGACAATCAACAAAACAGTCGTAATGGGCAAAAAAACACTCCTTTCGCTTCCAGGCAAAAAGGGACTTCCCGGCAGAATGAATTATGTTCTTTCAAGAAGCGAGGATTTTGCTTGTGAAAATGCAGTTGTGCTCCATTCACTTTGCGAGCTTTTTGAAAAGCTCGAGGAAAGCAATGCGGATATTTTCGTTATCGGAGGCGGAGACATATACAGACAGCTTCAACCGTATTGCAAAGGCGCGTTTGTTACAAAAATACTCGATAGGTTTGATGCAGATACATACGTTGATAACCTCGATAAAGCTTCCGGCTGGGTAAAAACAAAAGAATCAGACGTAATGCACAGCATAGCAGGTATTGATTTCCAATACGTTGACTATTCAAACAATAATGTAAAAAAATACGGAGAATGAAATGGGGAGCAAAAAACAAAGAACTGAAAAAAAGCTGAAGCGAGCAAAAAAAAATCCGTATATTCCGCGTCAGACAAGCGCAAAAAAAGAAGATACCAAGATTACTTCCGCATATTCTTCAACACCGTTATATACAGCGCTTTTTATGATTCTCGGCATTGTTGTTCTTGCGTTTATTTTTACGATAATGCTTAATACCGTAATTACGGATATATATATGAAAGATCACCCGGAGCTTGCAAACGATACCGCAGCGCTCAAAACCGCCGTTGAAGCATATATCAACACAAATCCCGTATGCCTTATTGCTCAAAGGATAGTATTGAACGTTGCAGGCATACTTGCAATGATGATGCTTTTCTCGAGGCTTGAAAAAAAGCAGTTTCCCTCTATCGGCTTTGTAAACAACGGCAAAGTAAAAGTCGATATAGGTATGGGTGTGCTCTTTTCGTTTTTGGCAGTTCTTGTTGCATACAACATTCTCGCCGTAATAGGCTACGTTACACCGACGGGCGCTCTTGCCTTTAATCCGATTCAGCTTTTATGGACAGTTGATTTTATTTTTATGTGCATATTTGAGGAAGCGTTCTTCAGAGGCTATGCAATATACAAGCTCGGCTCGTACAACACGAATGTTGCGATAATTGTATCATCTGTTCTGTTTGCTCTTTACAAAGGACTTCCGAGCACAATGCCGTCAACGTACGTGACATATATTATAATGGGAATCGTGCTTTCATATTCAGCCGTAAAACTGAAGTCGCTGTGGTTCCCGCTCACGTTCAGATTCATATGGACATTTACCTCGGGCATACTCCTTTCAATATATTCCGCTGTCGTTCCCGGAATTGTCGAAAACACAGGACTTAAAGAAAGTCTCCTCTCGGGCAACAAGGCGGGCTTTGAAAACGGATTTATTGCCGCAATAATACTTCTTATTTGTTATGTAATCATAAGAAAAATAATAGAAGGCAGAAATACGCCCAAACAGCGCAGACTGCACCCTGACGGGACAATACGCTGATTTTTTCAGCTATTAATACACATTCATACTGACTAAGGAGAAAAAATGAATAAAGACATTGAGTTATTTGTTTCGCCCGACGGAAACGATTCGGCAGCAGGCACGATAGATTCGCCTCTTGCCACTCTTGTCGGCGCGAAAAACAAAGTAAAACAGATACACGAAAAATCAAAGCTTCCGATAAACGTATATTTTCGCCAAGGCACATACAGCATCGATAAAAATGCCGCTGTATTTACTGCTGAGGATTCGGGCTACACCGATGCCGAAGTTACATACCGTGCGTACAAAAACGAAGCAGCATCATTTGAGGGCGGTATTGAAATAGATTTATCATCCGCTCAAAAGGTTGATGATAACGCTTTGTTGGATCGCATTATCGAAAAATCGGCACGTGGCAAAGTCTATGCTGTCGATATTTCAAAATACATCGACCTCATGCCAAGCCCGGATGAAATAGCATCAAAAGGCACGCCTATGCTTTTCATGGACGGCAAACCTATGCACTTTGCACGTTGGCCGAACAAAAAGTATGAAAATATACCCACAAACGAGACGTGGCTCTTTACGCCTCACGTTCAGCACGGCAATCCGCCCAGAACAACTCCGTTTGATGTATGTACCGAATATTCGGTAATAGATCATATAAAAAGATTCTGGAGCAAGGAATCGATAAAAAACGCATGGCTTGCAGGCTATCTGTGGCATAATTGGTCTTTTGACTGTTACAGAATAAATGACGTTGATTTTGAGCGCAACACAATAAATGCTCAGACTAAGGACAACTCTGCCCTGCCGTATCTGTGTGATCCGGAGCCGTGCTACAAATACAGACGTTTTTATTTGTATAACGTACTTGAGGAATTAAGTGAGCAGTCAGAATACTATATAGACCGCGAAAACAAAATATTATACTGTATTCTTGAAAACACGAACACTTCAATTCATCTCATAACGCCGTGTGCTCCTGTTTTTTCATTCAAGGGTGCTCATAATATTACCGTTGACGGACTTTCTTTCGCATATGCCGATTGCGAATATATATACGGAAACAATTCGTCACACATAACGGTAAAGAACTGTACTCTTTCGTGCGGTTCTGAAGATGCGGTGGATTTCGGCGAATGCCCCGATCTTAAGGTTCTCAACAACCATATATTTAATATGGGCAGTGGCGGTGTGCTTGCACACGGTGCGGGAAATATGAGAACGCTGACTCCGGGCAATATTTTAATCGAAGGCAACGACATACACGACGTAACATTGCAAAAGCCGTGCGGCAGCTGTGCAATCAATTTGTGGTCATCAGTCGGAACGGTTGTAAGGAAAAACAAGCTTCACAGCAGCCCACATATGCTGTTGTTCATTGACGGCATTGATACAGTAGTTGAGTACAACGAAATATACGACGCCGCACTTGACACAGACGATGCCTCCGCTGTTTATTGGGGCAGAACGGCATGTACGATAGGAACGCGCATACGCTACAATTATTTCCACGATATAGGTCAAAACAATACGGGAACGTGGTCAATAGGTGCAATCTACACAGACGACCTTACAACAGGTGCTGAAATTTACGGCAATCTGTTCATAAAAGCCGCAATTTTCGGCGATGACAATACATTCAAGCAGACAACGCATTACAACTCCGTAATATGCCTCAATGCGGCACAGTTCGTATCCGTGCATGACAACATATTCCTTGCAAGCACAGTAAGAGAAAATCCGATGAGCGACGTAGGTTATCGCGATACAGTTGAATGGGTAAAAGGCTCTATCGGCGCATATATTCCTCATAATTCCGAGACGCGCGGATTGTCAATGCAATGGCGTGAACCGTTAGAGGAAATCGGTTTTTACGGTGAGGACGGCATGGCTCCGAGTGAAGCATGGCATGAGCATTACAAAAACACCTGCTGGGAAGATATGTTCAAGCTTCTTGCAAAGGAAAACTTTGTTGCCGGTGCAAAGGATGAAAACGGCAATGTATACGGTATTCCCGATATACGCCGCAGATTTGCCGAGGGCGAGTTAACAGTACAAGAGGTAAACGAAGTGTTTAACGACTACATGAAGCAGATCATGGCTAAATACGGCGATGATTATTCGGTTAACTACTTTGAGCGCAACATCGTAATAGGAATGGATTCAAAATTCATTGATGAGAACGGCGTGTACCACTTTGATACAACGCATAACTCCAACAACATATATATTTCCGAGGAACAGGCAAATATGTATTTTGAGAATCCTGCCGAAATTAATTACACGCTTACAGATGACGGAAGGAAAAATATCAGCGGCATCATTCCGAACCTTGACTGCATTCAAAAGCCTTAAGTATAAACAGATTTACAAGCAGGAGATTTTATTTATTTTAAGTCAAAGCTTCCGTGTGTCACTCGGCATACGGAAGCTTTTTTGTGCAGTTTTCAAACAAAAACATGATTTTAACATACTCTTTTCGGTTTTTGGAACAATTTGCAAAACTTCTCACAAAAGCTATTGACAAACGCTCAAAAAAATGATATAATATTGAAGCATTGGAGAGATGTTCGAGTGGTTTATGGAGCTGGTCTTGAAAACCAGTGATGTCGCAAGGCACCGGGGGTTCGAATCCCTCTCTCTCCGCCATATGGAGAAATACCCAAGAGGCCGAAGGGGCTCCCCTGCTAAGGGAGTAGTGTGCGATAAGTGCAGCGAGAGTTCAAATCTCTCTTTCTCCGCCATGAAGCAGCTAAATAATATAGCAACAAAAACCCCCGATGATGTCGGAGGTTTTGCTATTCTTCAGTACTTTTTTCAAACCGGCATTCAAAGTGTAAATCTCTTTACAACATTAAAGCCCTGAATCTCAAATGAGATTCAGGGCTTATCAGTAGGTCGAAGCAGTCAAAAGCTTTGATGTTTTTTATTCTTATTTAAAACAGCCTTTTTTATCTTAAATATTGCAATAGCAGAAAAGATGACAATCGGTATAATCATCATTAACAGAAAAAAATAAGTATCCATATATAAAACAAAATATCCGATATATCCGCCTATTGCCAACAATATTAAAAAAATATAACCCATCAGAGGGAAAAAATCCGCTCCTTCCTTCTTGTGGTTTTGGGAATCTTCTGTTCCTTTCAGCAGTTGATCTGTTGTGACATTAAAAATATCACTCAATAATAAAATCTTATCTGCTTCAGGCATAGTCTGTCCCGACTCCCATTTTGAGATAGCTTGTCTTGTTACGCTAAGCTTATCCGCCAATTGTTCCTGTGAAAGATTTGCTTTTTTCCGTAGTTGAATAAGATTCTCTTTAAAATCCATAAAATACCCTCCTTTTTGAGTATATTATATCACATAAGAAAGTTACATTCTACTATCCTATTGTAACATTAACGCAACTTAAAGTTGCATAAGCAAAAATAAACCGTAAAAACGAAATTCTGCTCCACAAGTGCTTTTATTTATTTGCGGTAATTCCGTTAAGTACACCGATTCACTTCTTGACTTCCGCAAAAAAATTTTGATAACCGATTGAAAAGCACGCCGATTAGTGGTACAATATTCTTATGAAAAACCCTGAAAGGACTAAATATGACCGAAGTCGTTGCCGCAATAATATGGAACAACAATAAATTTATGATATGCCAACGCCCGCCGGGCAAAGCAAGAGCCATGCTGTGGGAGTTTGTTGGCGGCAAGGTTGAGCGCGGCGAATCAAAGGAAGAGGCGCTTCAACGCGAATGCCGTGAAGAACTCGGAGTTAGGATTTCCGTCGGCGATGTTTTTGCCGAGGTTTGCCATGAATATCCCGATATAACGGTACATTTGACGCTTTTTAATGCGAGGATTACAGACGGAGCTCCGCAAAAGCTTGAGCACAACGATATTAAGTGGATATCGCCCGAAGAAATACCGTTATATGACTTCTGCCCTGCCGACAGTGAAATATTGATTCAAATTTCAAAGCTCGGCAAGAAATGAACCTCAAAGATTATTTTTCGACTATGTAAAGCAAAGGAGCATTTGTTATGAATTTCAGTGAAATTGCAATTCAAAGGCAGTCATGCCGCAATTATGACAGCACACGTCCTGTTGAAGAAGAAAAGCTCAACGCAATTCTCGAAGCCGCAAGGCTTTCCCCGTCGGCGTGCAATGCTCAGCCATATCATCTGACGGTTTGCACGGGAGATGATGCCAAAGCCGTTGCAAAGGCATCTCAAGGCATGGGAATGAATAAATTTGCGTCGGATGCGCCTGTGCTTATCGTTATTTCGGAAGACTCCTACACGGCAACAGCCGCAGTCGGCTCGAAAATGAAGGGCAATGATTACCGTTCCGTTGACATCGGCATATGCGCCGCGTATATCACGGCTCAGGCAACCGAGGTGGGCTTGGGCAGCTGTATTCTCGGCTGGTTTGACGATAAAAAAATACGCAGTATATGCGGCATCGATAAGCCTGTAAGGCTCGTTATATGTATCGGGTACGCCAAAAGTGATGATAGGCTCAGAGCAAAAAAGCGCAAAGCACTCGATGAGCTTGTAAGTATAAAATAAATACGAAAGAGAGAATAAATTATGTTGGAAGCAGGAATGAAAGCACCGAATTTTACTCTTTGCGACAAAGACGGCAAAGAAGTATCCCTGTCTGATTTTATCGGCAAAAAAGTTGTTTTGTATTTTTATCCGAAGGACAATACTCCCGGATGCACACGTCAGGCGTGCGCATTTGCAGGCGCATATGACGCATTTAAGGAAAAAGGCGCAGAAGTAATAGGCATCAGCAAGGACAGCGTTGCATCGCACGTCAAGTTTGCGGAAAAATACAATCTTCCGTTTGTTCTTTTGTCCGACCCGGACATTAAAGCGATTCAGGCATACGACGTTTGGCAAGAAAAAAAGCTCTGCGGCAAGGTAAGCATGGGCGTTGTCAGAACAACATTCATTATCGACGAAAACGGAATCATTACAAAGGTAATGCCAAAGGTTAAGCCGGACACAAATGCGGCAGAAGTATTGGCGGAAATATAATCGATAAGAGCAATTTATAACACAAAAGGGCAAGGCTGAGCATTTTGGCCTAGCCTCATTGATATAAGGTGATTTGAATGGGAATTTTAATATCTATACTGATTTGTGACCTTTTGATACCCGTCACTATGTTTGCTTTCGGGTTATATTTTTCAAACAGAGCACCGAAAAGCATAAATCATTTATTCGGGTACAGAACAACAATGTCAATGAAAAACAAGGATACATGGGAATTTGCGCATAAATACTGCGGAAAAGTATGGCTCATTGTCGGAACGGTTCTCCTGCTTGTAACATTGGTTTTGTTCCTATTGTTGTCTCGAGTCGATACCGACGTTGCGGAAACGGTCAGCCTCATATTTTGCACTGTACAGCTTGTCTGCCTTTTGGTGTCGATTATTCCGACCGAAAGGGCGCTTAAACGAAACTTTGATTCAAACGGCATCAGAAAAAACAACGTATCAAAGTAAATTGCGTTTTGGGTGATAAATATAAATGACGATTACCGAAGTAAAAGAAAACAAAAAGAGTTATATCGAGCTTTTATTGCTTGCCGACGAACAAGAGGATATGATTGATAAGTACCTTGACAGAGGCACAATGTTTGTACTCGATGATGACGGCATAAAAACGATTTGCGTTGTCACAGATGAAGGTTCTTCTGTGCTTGAAATCAAAAATCTCGCTACCGTACCCGAATTTCAACGTCAAGGCTACGCGCGCAAAATGATAGACTTTATTGTCAAAGAATATTCGGGCAAATATAAGCTTTTGCAGGTCGGCACGGGAGAAAGTCCGTTGACGCTTCCGTTTTATGAAAAATGCGGATTTAAATTTTCACACCGAATCAAGAATTTCTTTACTGACAATTATCGCCACCCGATAATCGAAGGCGGCATATTGCTTGAGGATATGGTGTACCTGGATAAAAAATTGACATAAATGACTCCGCCTATCCATTATCTAAGAACGCGGTTTTGTTATATACGTATCAAAAAAACAGAATTTCGATTCAGGCAAAAATTTTCTGTAATTTTGTTGAAAATTCCACAAAAATGTATTGACATTTATTAATTGTCAATATATAATATACACATAGTTAATATTATGTTAATCATGATGTTGCTAAATAAATTTCAATTAATAAATGGAGTCTCAAAATGGAACAGCAGAAAGTCGATATGTACTTGATGACAAATCAAAAGTACTTCCCGGAAGAAAAAATTATGTATTTAAAAGAAAAACTGCTTGCAGCAGACGAATCTAAATTCTCATTGATCAGCACAGTTGAATTGAAAGACCCTACAACGCTTCTTTTGGTTTCAATTTTCCTCGGCGAATTGGGCATTGACAGATTTATGCTCGGAGATACCGGTATGGGTATATTGAAGTTGCTCACAGCAGGTTGCTGCGGTATATTGGCTATCATCGACTGGTTCCAGATACAAAAGAAAACCAGAGAGTTGAACTTCAACAAGATCATGACAATTTTATAATGCGGAAAACGGCGCTTAAGCATATATGTGTTTTAATAATAATTGTTTGTTATTATTGTATATGTAAAGCATTTTCAATCACTTGCCCTATAAAAGCAATTACAGGCTTCCCCTGCCCTACCTGCGGCATGACAAGCGCAATGCTTGCTCTTATCCGACTTGATTTTAGAGGGTATGTAAACTCAAACGTAATGGCAGCACCTTTGTTTATTTCTGTTATTCTTTTCATTCACAGAAATAAATTCAAATGGAAGAACTTTATCGCATGGTTTACATATGCTTGCTTGATAATCAATATGGGGTTATATATCTATCGATTAATAATATAAAAGCAGTTCTTTATTTCGTGAACTGCTTTTATTTTTCTTGCCCGATTTATTGCATAAAAAAAGGCAGTCATGCCCAAAAGCATAACTGCCCGAAGATTATATGTTTACTCTTCTTTTTCTTTCTCTTCTGCTTTTTCTTCTTTCTTGCAGCACTTTACGTTAGCAAGCTTATCCTGAACAAACTGACGTCCGCCAAGACCAACCGCAAGAGCGAATGCAACACCGCAAGCAATTATTGCAACAACAAATGCAGTGTTAACGATAACAGGAGCAATGCCGAGCTGGCTGAGAACAATAAATATTGCTACAACGTAAATAGCAGTCTTTATTATTTTTGAAGCATTAGGAGCAGCCTCAATATGAAGCTTTGAATCAACAATGCGGCACAATACATATGCGATGATAAGGAATATTACAGCAACAAGAACCGACGGCAGATAAGCAATAATAGCAGCACCGACAGTTGTGAGAATATCAAACTTGAGTGCGTTAATAGCTTCTACTGCGAACAGAACGATGATAACAGCCTTAACCAAGTTTGTGATTATCTTGTTGAAGCTGATAGGCTTTACTTCTTTATCAGAATCCGAAGCAAGCCACTTGTTGCACTTCTCATCGAGACCGAATGATCCGAGCAATGAAACAAGGAATGATTCTGTAAGGTTGCCGAGGAAAATACCGACAAACAAAATAACAAGAGCAAGAATGATATGCGGAACAGAATTGATTAATGCTGTAAGCATACTCGTTGCCGGAGATGATATAGCATCAATGTGCAAAACATTAAGAGCGCATATCGTTACAACCACTGCAATGAAGATGTAAACAACTGTTCCGATAAGCTTTGCGATATTCAGTGTTGATTTACCCTTTGAAATTTTTTCCTGAAGTTTGTCAACCTTGGTAAGACCGATTGCCGCAACTATAAGCTGGCGTACTATCTTTGCAATAAAGAAACCGATCAGCAATATAACTACACACGCAATAACATTCGGGATGTAGTTTATGAAAGTGTTGATAAGGTCAACTATCGGCTGTGTAACCGTCTCCATACCGAATTTTTCCAAAATAGCCGGAACAAAAAGAATGAAAACTATAAGGAATACAAGCTTACCTATAATTTCAGATGCGGTTGAACCCTCATCCGGCTTTGCGTCATCAGATTTTTTGATTTTTGAAAGCTTCTGATCTAAGCCAACCTTTTTAAGAAGCGCTACTATCAACTTCTTTGCCAACCAAGCAAGCAGGATTGCAATACCGATAAAAATGAGACCGACCAATATGTCAGGTATCGAATCGATTGTAGCACTTACTTTGTCAAAAAATTGCTGCATACTAATACCTCCTACAAAATAACAAATAATATTGTACGAATATAAATATATATTCAATCTTATTATATAAAACTACGGCAAAAATTGTCAATAGTGTTCGCACATTGTTTACATTTTATTTACATATTGTTTTTTAAAAATAAAGAAAGCTGTCTGAATCCCCTGTTTTTCATAAAGGAATCGACAGCTTGTCACATTTATTTTCTTTTCGGTCAAATTATTTTTCAAGCGTAGGCGACGTCTCGTTTATCACTGTCAAAGAGCTCCAATCGGTAATTTCTTCACCGTTTTGAGTTGAAAAGCGAAGCTCCACCTGCGGCGTATATATGCCCGTTGTATTCACGCAGTCGATTACGCCCGTCATGTTTTTGCTGTTGTATAAGCTCTGCTCTTCTTTCTTTTTATTTATTGCCGAAATGCTCCATTCCATTGCACTGTCTCTGCCCTTTATCAAAGGCTTTATAACGCCTTTGTAATCCATATCAAACGAAGCATCGAATGTTCTCTTGAACAAAAAGTTCCTGTACATATCCGTGCCAGCCTCAAACTGCATATCGGCATCGGGGCATGTTTTAACAGTCATTCCGTCGCCGCCCGCATATATCTTCAGATTAAATCCCGCAGATTTGCCTTTTGATGATACAACATCGGCATATGTCATAATCGTATATTCGTATCTGTAAGGATCTGTTCCCGATGTCGGATTGTCCATATAATCGACAAGCGTTGAATACTGTACCGCATATGACTGTTCGGAGAAATTGATTACGGTAAAGCAGTTGTTCAGAATTACCGCGTCATCCATAATATCGTTTACCAAAACAGATGCCTGGTATCTTTCGGAATACTTATACTCCGAGCAAAACGCGAGAAATTCGGTTTGAGGCTCGTTTTTGTCTGTGCAGTAAAGAAAGACTGTGTCATTCTTTTCAACATCGGTTATGTTGCAAAACAAAATACCCAAAAAATCAAAGTCGCCCTCCGATTTTCCGCGCGGTGCTTCTCCTGTCAGCTTTTCGGAAAAGTCATCAACACCCGAATCCTTTCCTGCAAGTGCGATAACGGTTTTGCCCTCATCGAGAAGTGATTTTATAAAATCAATATCATTGCCGAGCGCCGCTTCCTCAATCCAGACTGTGTTGTTTTTATTCTGAACGCCCGCATATTCTTTCACATCGCCGTATACCGATACGCCTTTCACAAATTCGGACGGCTCATAATTTTCTCCGATATAATCGACATTTATTTCGTACGTTTTCTGCTCGAAAACCGTTTTGGCATCGGGCTTGCACCCCGTAAATGCGCACAGCATTGTCAAAACGAACAACAGACAAAAAAAGTTTCTGACTTTCAATTCAATATTCTCCGATATATATTATTTAATAACATGGTAAAGCGCGCGAAAACACATGGCATATAACACCAATAACGCGCATTTCTTTCATGATTATTATACAATATAAGAAGCTTTTTTTCAACTGATATATTCATGACTTTTTACTGACTTATCTTAAATCGCTTGTTAAGTCCTCCCGAAACGACGTTCACATCGATATTGTAATCAAGCTTTATGTTGCTTAACATTTCCCCGTCCGACTCCGGTCTGTTATTTTTCCACTCATTGCCGTATTTGCTGTAAAAAAGGTCCTGTATATTGCAGAAATCGCTTTCCGTTTGAACCATTTTTTGCCATGTGGAATCTATATCTTTTTCTATTCCCGCACTTATTAAGCTTTTGTATTCATCAAATCGCCTTTCAAGCTTATATGCGGAAATATTGCGCGACTGAAGCTCATTCTCAACCGATATAAACTGCGCCTTTACTCTTATCTTTACACGCAGAATATACTGCCCGTCTTCAAATGCAGGTTCAAGCTTGCTGTTTGCACTGAAAAGAGATATTCCGAATGAATTCGGCTCATTGTTTTCGGACTCGACATTTACGTCATCTATCGTCTCTATTTTGGCAGACATAGTATCGGAAAGCCACTTATATCCATCGAACTCGCTGTCGCTGAGGTACGAAATGAATTTTCCTTTTTTCATTATGGCACACGGCGACAGTTCTATCATTTTCACATTTTCGTTGTTCTTTTCTCCGCCGTTGCTGCTGTCGCTTGAATTTTCCTCTACCTCACTCGTCTTTATACCTGCCACAACCGAGCTTGAGCTCAGCATATAATAATTCTTAACGAACTTTTTCAGTGACATATATACGCTGTTTGATTCATAGTCCTGGTCATCAAGAAGCCTTTGTATGCCGAATGCCGATATGGATTCAAAAACCGTATTGGCGTTGAAAATTTCTTCGGGCGACTCGTCACAGACTATGACAGATGCCGTATTCCTGAAATTCGACGACCTGAAAAACATATCCAAATGCGGCATTACGTTTTCATCCGCCGCAAACTCACTGTTAAGCAAAATAATCGAGCAGTGCGCCCAAAATAGCATACTGCCTGTTTTAAGAATAATATTCTCCGACGCTTCTGCAACGGTATCTCCCTCACCCGATATTATAAGGCATGACGAGGTACTGCTGCCTGCGTCTCCCTTCATTGGCTTTATCATCTGTATTGTCATTTTTACTCTTTTGTTTTCGCCTTTTTCAAGCCCTACACCGCTTATTAATGTTACAGTCTCTATGTTCCTCGGCTGAAATGATTCGTAAAAAAGAGCTAATACGATCATACATATCATTATTATATATACAGTGTAGCTGTTTCTTCTCTTTCTCATTTTGCTTCCACCGCTTTTTGTGTATTTTGTGCTTCTTTATTCTTGTTTTTGATAATGACTCCGACAAACAAAAGAAAAACACACCCATATTGCACCACGGCACACATAATTGAGCTGAGCCCCATTGCGCTCATAAAATATTTTTCTTCGTTTCTAAACAGGAACACTGCCGGTACTGTCAAAAGAAGCGGCAAAATAATTTTCACAATTTTATTATCAGTCAGATTCAGCAGTTCCGTCAATGCGTCAACGGTACAGCTTATGAATATGCAATCTCTTATGAGTGCGCCGAATATCCATATCAGTTTTACCGCGGAGTCAAAATTATTGAAAAACACCTTGCTGTTCAAAAAGAGCGACAGCTCGGTTACCGACGTTGTGACAAATGCGGCTATTACTCCGAATACACCTATAAAAAATATTGTAAGTGCAATTATGACGGCATACGCTATTCCGCACGCACTCATTACATACTTCATAACGCCTTTCGTCATGTTCGTCTTATTGAAAAGCATGAGCAGAACGACCGTATTTCCGCTCCATGTAAAAAAGTGCGGCAAAGAATTAATTACAGGTTCTACACCGTTTACCATTACAGGTCTGAGACTGTTTATATCAAAATTGCGCACCGCAGAAAGCATTACGAGAAAATACGTTGCAATCATCAGCCAAAAAACTATATTGCTCAGGCGAACAACATTGTTCGTACCGCCGAACTGACCGTATATAAGAACAATAATCATAGGTATTGCAAAATAATATATAGGTTCAAGCGTATACGTGCTCATAAATGCGTATTCCAACGACTGTCTGAAAAACATGAGCGACTTGAATCCGAAAAGCAATACAAACAGCGCTCCGAAAAATGTGCCTATCATGTTTCCGAACGCATATTTACACATACCGATGACAGTCTTGCCTTTTGCGAGCATTCCTATTTTTACGGTAATATAAGCAAATACCATATCAATAGCCGCAATAAGCACAAATATCATCCATGAGTCTATACCTATAAATATTGCCGCATAATTCGGAACAAACAGTAAAAGCAAAGGAGGAAGCGTCACAATGATAAGATAAAACAGTTCCTTTCCCTTAAGCTTAAAATTATCGGAAATCAAATACATCCCCCTCCCGTATTTTATTGAATCAAAATAAATTATTTACTGTGTCTCATGCGCACTCTGTTTTTTGTGGGTATTGATTCGGGGCGCAGAAAACGCTGTGTGATAGGCTTCATAAACAGGGCGTCCTGCTTGTCGTTATCGTACAAAGGCGCATACGGAGCCATATAAGGAATACCTACGCTCGTGAGCGAAACGAGTCGCAGACATACCGCGATTACTCCCACAAGAAGCCCGAAAAAGCCTATAAATCCCGCCAAAATGGTAAACACGAATCTCAGCAGATTTATAACATCGGATTCCTCCGGAATATTGTATATCATTATTGACGAGACAGCCGACACCATTACCGCCGGACTGCTTATCGCGCCTGCATTTACCGCCGTTTCCCCGAGAATCAGCGCTCCGACAATGCTCATTGCCGCACCTATGTGACGTGGCATTCTTACGCTTGCCTCCTGAAGCATTTCAAACAACAGCATTGTCACAAGCAGCTCAAGCATAGGATTCATGGGTATTCCGTCTCGTGAATTGACTATTGTAAGGAGCAGGTCTGTCGGGAGCATTTCGTAATGGAAGAGAAGCATAGACACATACAGTCCGGGCAAAAGAACCGAAAAAAGAAAACTGAGTAATCTCAGCGCCCTCAAAAAATTTCTTCTTGTCGTGTTGCCGTAATAGTCACCGCTGTCCTGAAAGTTTTCGATAAAAAGAAACGGTAACGTCAATACCGACGGGCATCCGTCAACAACTACGCATACACGCCCTTCAAGGAGCTTGCCTGCCGCAATATCGGGCTTTTCGGTTATACCTACCTGCGAAAAAATGGTGCGCCTGTTATCCTGCAAAAATGACTCAATATACGCCGAGTCAAGGATACCGTCAATATTTATTCCGCTGATTTTTTCCTTTATTGTTTTTACCATGTTCTTGTCGGCAATGGAATTGATATATACCACCGCAACCTTTGTTGCGCTGTACTTGCCGACGTTTATCATATCGAGCGTGAGGTCGGGTGTTTTCAACTTGCGGCGCAGAAGTGATATGTTCGTTTTTATGTCCTCATTAAAGCCCTCTCGCGGTCCCCTTATGACCGACGATGTAGGCGGCTCCTCAATGCCTCTCTGCGACCACTTTTTTGCCGAAAAAGCAATCATTTCTTCGCAGTTTTCCACAATGAGCACTGCAGCCCCGTCTAAAATAAAGCCTGTTGCTTTATTTATATCGTCAAACTTCTCAGCCTCCGAAAACGGCACGACCTCTTCTTCAATGTGCGTTATTACATCGTCATTCGCCTTAAGGTCAGCCTGCATGAGAGACTTGAGCAGGTCTCTGTTTATCGCGTTGCTGTCCGTAAGCTCATCTATAAAAATAATCGCCGCTTTTATATTCTGAGGAATTACAATGTTTTTTATTATCGGTCTTTTGCTCCCGTCAAATGCCGAGTTAATATACTGTACTTTGCTTTCAAGTGAATCAATCATTAAACCACATCTTTGTGCCGTCATTCAATGAGACTATCATTTCATCTGTTCTCATTTCGGCTTCATCTCCTGTCTTTGCGTCTTTAATGTAATCTATTATCCTGTCCTTCTGCTCGCTGGAAAGTGTTCCGAACTTTGTCAGTGCATCATAATTCATAGCAAGCTTCATACTGAAGCCTATTGGCATATCCCGCATAAAATCACCGTCCTTTCTCATATATTTGTCTTCAAATATATGGTTGACACAACGGCTTGAATTATGTACTCTAGATGTGTTCCAATTTTTTCATAGAAGCATATTGAAATAATCTTCAAATTAAGTTATAATTATGTTAAATAATTAATGGGAAAATAATACACTGAAAGCACGCATTTTCATTATTTCCCCATATTAAAATTTTATTCGGAATATTCATCAAGGAGCCAATAATGCCAACATTATACGTCGTAGCAACACCAATCGGAAACCTTTCCGATTTCAGCCCGAGAGCGATTGAAACGCTTAACAGTGTGTCATTGATAGCGGCAGAAGATACATCACACACAATCAAGCTGCTCAATTATTTCAATATAAAAACACCTATGATTTCATATCATAAATATAACGAGGCGGAGCGCTCCGAAACCATAATTTCAAAAATGCTGAATGACAATATCGATGCCGCAATAGTCACAGACGCAGGCACTCCCTGTATTTCCGATCCCGGCTATGACCTTATATCTGCCGCGAGACAAAACGGCATAAATGTAATAGGCATTCCCGGTGCTTGTGCCGCAATAACGGCATTGAGTATATCGGGCTTCCCGAGTGACACATTTGCTTTTATAGGCTTTTTGAACAGAGACAAAAACGAACAGACAAAACAGCTCGCAAAAATAAATGAGCTTGACATTGAGACTTTTATAATATACGAGTCTCCGTTCAGAATTTTAAACACATTAAAAAATATACAGTCCGTAATCGAATGTGACGTTTGCGTTTGCAACGACATAACAAAGCTTCATGAAACAAGCATTTCGGGAGAAATATCGTCTGTTACCGAAGCACTAAGCGAAAATCCGAACGTCGAAAAGGGCGAGTATGTAATAATACTCCACAAACACCCGAAGGAAAACACCGAGGAAAAGAAAGATAATATTTCCGTTGAAGCAATGCTCACAGACATAATGATAAAAAATCAATGTACGTTAAAGGACGCCGTTTCAATACTTCATAAGTCCGGAACACTCTTAAGCAAAAAGGAAATATACTCGGCTTCGCTCAACCTGAAAAATATGTTTTCGGCAGAGTAAAAAAACAATACTCAAATACGGCAATATCAACAACAATACGAAAGGCATTCCCAATAATGAGATTTGACGACCTGCTTACATTTTCATTCATAGACGGAATAGGAGAAAAAACGTTAAAAAAGCTCCGCGGCGTCACAGACATAAACGATCTGTTTATGATGGACGACAAAGAGCTTGCCGAATATCTGCCGTCAAAAAAAGTCATCAGCACATTCAGGTCGAGCTTTTGCGACTATATCGAGAAAATGCACCATTTCAGGGAAAAGCTTGCCGCAGACGGAGCGCTTATAGTTTCAATAGACAACAGTGCTTATCCCGAACGTCTGCTCTCTGCTGACAGCTTCCCTGTATTTTTGTACTGCCGCGGTAATCTTGAACTTATCAATTATGAAAAAACAGCCGCAATTTCAGGACCGCGACAGGCGTCCCGTGACGGACTTGAAACATCGTTCAATACCGCCAAGGCGCTTGCCGCAAAAAATGCAGCTGTCATTTCGGGTCTTGCAATAGGCATAGATGCCGCCGCACATAAGGGTGCCTGCCGCGAGGGAAAAACAATAGCCGTTCTCCCCTGTTATTCGCCCGTATATCCGAGCCAAAACCAATATATATACGATCTTATATTAAAGAATAACGGACTTATAATAGCGGAATACCGCGAACCGACCAACATAAAGTTCCAGCTTCTCAGCAGAGACAGAATAATAGTAAACCTCTCCGACAGAGTGTATGTTCCCGACTCATACGCATCAGACAGCGGCACATCATATACAGTTGATTATGCACGCTCACGCAAAAAGCCCGTATACGTATACTGCAACGGGAAATACGTCAAATTACGTGAAGAACCCTGAAATAATCGTAATTATAGCTTGAAAGCGGTCTGTAATCCGAATCTACCGTATGCGCGGCGACAAGCATATTTTCGGGGTCAACTATAATGAGCGAATGATAATACCCGTTTTCAAATGAACCCAACTGAACTATATCGCCTGCCATTGCTTCGGATACATCCACAACCCTTGCCCTCGGACCGACGTCGTGCTCCGATACAAGAAATTCATACAGCTCATTCACTCCGCTCCATGAGGGGCTTCTGTCATTTATCGAATTAAAATACCACCCGTTTTGAGAATAATTCTGTTCGGCACCGCCTGCCGCCAATACCTGTGAAACAAAGTTTGTGCAGTCTCCTCCCAAGCCGTCAAAATCATAATACTCCGGGTTCCTCTCATATGCCCACCTGTGAGCATATCTGAGCGCCGCCTCTCTGTCATACAAAAAAATCACCGTCCTTTTTACCATTCTATTCGGAAACACTGACAAGTGACATTTTTATATAAAACGTTTTTGCAATAAAAAAGGAGATACGTCCCCCCTTAAAACGTACCTCCAATATTAACACTTATAAAGCATGAGAGAAAAACAAGCTTTTTCAAGCACTGTTGCGCATTCTCAATCTGTCTGCAATCAAGGCAATGAACTCGCCGTTTGTAGGTCTGTCGTTTGCCTTGTAAATATCTATTCCGAATACCTCGTTCATATTCTGAATTCTTCCTCGATTCCACGCAACGTCTATTGCGTGCCTTATCGCGCGCTCGACCTTGCTTGAGGTCGTACCGAATTTCTCGGCTATTCCCGGATAAAGCTCTTTTGTTATCTTGTTGACTATGCTTATATCCTCAATTGACATCTTTACCGCTTCCCTCAGATAAGGATAGCCTTTTATGTGTGCCGGAATACCTATTGTCAAAAAGATAGATGTAATCTTTTCGTCCAATGTGGTAGCAGGCGCAGAAGCCGTCACTTGCGGAACGGCATAAGTAACAGTAGCTCCGTTTGTAAGCATACCCGCACTGACTTCTTTTATTCTTCTCACCAGCAGAGAAACATCAATAGGCATACTCGCAAAATACACCGCCCCCAATGCAAATGCGTGCTTAACCATAAATTCATTCTGTACTGCCGAAACACATATTACTCTCGGCTTGCAGTCGGATATTTTGGATATTCCTTCCAATACGCCCAATCCGTCTATTACCGGCAGTATCATATTAAGTATGACTACGTCGGGCTTTACTTTTGCTATTGCATCCAGCGCCTCCTGACCGTTTGAAGCTGTGCCGGCAAGCTCTATTTCATCATGTTCGGCAGCATAATCTGCGATATGTTTTGTCCATTTCATATTGTTGTCTGCAACTAAAATCTTGATTCTTTGCCCCATAATACATTCCTCCTGAAAAATATTTGTTTATGCTGGATTTATTTTTAATGTAGCTATATATTAACATATTGTGATATTTTTTTCAAGCGTTTTTTTAATATAATATCATCTCATTTTGTCGTTATTTATTGTATTCTAATGTTTATATCCGTAAAAATCAATATTCGTCAAAATTTAAAAATCTTTTTGCATAATGTACCGTTTCCAGCAAAATTATCTGATTTCTTTAAAATTTTTAAAAAAAACGAGTGCCGAATCGCTCCTTTGGAATCACCGTTTGCTCATATTTTGAATATTTTTGTTGACAAACTGCGAAATAAGATGTATTATACCTATAAAATGTATATGATAGGGAAACCAGGCAATGAAGAAATTATTGGGATGTATCAGACGCGCAGACGAAGATTTCGGACTCATCAAGGACGGCGACAGAATTGCAGTCGGTGTGTCCGGCGGCAAGGACAGCATAGCGCTTCTGTACGCTTTAAGGCTTTATAAGTACTTTTCGAAAACGAAATATGATATAATAGGCATAACGCTCGATATGGGGCTTTTTCATCCGGATACAGACGAAATACAGAAATTCTGCTCTGCAAATGATATAGAATATAAGGTAGTTCCTACAAAAATAGGCAACATTGTTTTTGAAGCACGCAAGGAAAGCAACCCGTGTGCTCTTTGTTCCAACCTTAAGCGCGGCGCACTGCACAATGCCGCAATCGAAGAAAACTGCAACAAGGTTGCTCTCGGGCATCATTTTGACGATGTGCTTGAAACGCTTATGATGAGCTTGTTGTACGAAGGTAGATTCAATACGTTCTCTCCCCTTACATATATGGAAAGAAAAAACATATATGTAATAAGACCAATGGTGTACGCAAGCGAAATGGAAATAATAGGTGTTGCAAAACGTCACAATCTGCCCGTGTTTAAGAGCGGATGCCCTGCTGACGGCACGACAAAGCGCGAGGAAATGAAAGAGGCTGTCAGAGTCATAGTCAAGAAATATCCGGATTTCAAAGAAAGAGTTCTCACGGCGCTCAAGAACAAAGAGACCCAAAAGCTTTGGTAAAATCAATTCACGACAAACGGAGACTTTTATGATAAATATAGTATTAATAGAACCTGAAATACCGCAAAACACGGGTAATATTGCACGTACCTGTGCCGCATTGGGTGCAACGCTACATCTTGTGGAGCCGCTCGGCTTCAGCATAGACGAAAAAAGCGTCAAAAGAGCAGGGCTTGACTATTGGAGCATGGTTTCGATTTACACATACCCGTCATCAAATGATTTTTTTGATCGGCATGACCCGAAAAAAATGTATTACTGCTCCACAAAAGCTCAAAAAAACTACTGCGATATAGATTATTCCGCAATAGACGGCGACATATGGCTCGTGTTCGGCAAAGAAACAAAGGGGCTTGACGAAAACCTCTTGCACGACAATTACGAACGTTGCATAAGAATCCCCATGATAAACGGAGCTCGTTCGCTGAATCTGTCAAATGCCGTTGCAATAATTGCATATGACGTTGCAAGACAGCTTGACTTTTGCGGGCTTGAAAAAAACGGCCACCTGACGAAATTCTGATATGGAAGCTTTATTCGGCGCAAAGCGTTACAGAACGTTTGATTATGAAATGAAGCGGATATTCGGCTCAAAAGTGATAAAGCTTTCGGTCGATGCGGGAATGGGCTGTCCTAACAGAAAAAACGGAGTCGGTTGTATATTCTGCACGGAAACAGGCAGCGGAGAATTTGCAGGCAATCCAGAACTGAAAGGGCTATCCGTCAAAGAACAGCTTGAATATCAAAGGCAAATGCTTTCGGGCAAATGGAAGTCGGATAAATATATTGCATATTTCCAAAGCTACACAAACACGTATGCGCCGGTTGATATTCTGAAGCAAAAATATGACGAGGCACTTTCCGCAGGAGTTCTCGGCTTGGCAATAGCAACAAGACCCGATTGCCTCGGTGATGACGTGCTTGACCTTTTGGAAAGCTATGAATGCCCACTGTGGCTCGAGCTCGGACTGCAAACAATAACGTGCCACAAGCAAATCAACCGCGGATATGATAATGATGTTTTCACAAAGGCGGCAAAAGCTCTTTATGAAAGAAAAATACCGTTTTCGGCACATATAATTTTCGGACTTCCGTGGGAGACTCCAGAGCAAACGCTCGATACGGTGCGTTTTGCGGTTCAAAACGGAGTATTTGCGCTCAAGCTGCATATGTTGTATATAGATAAGACAGCACCGCTTGCAAAAATTTATGAAACTGATAAATTCCATATGCTTACAATGGACGAATACGTTGACGCTGTAACCGAGGCACTTGCCATTATTCCTCCGGATATTGCAATACACAGAATTACAGGCGACGGCAAAAAGTCAAATCTTATCGAACCGCAATGGACTAAAAACAAAAGACTTGTTCTGAATGAAATAGACAAGGTCATGATTAAAAAAAATTATATACAAGGCTGCAAATCAGATAATAATACAATAAAATCGCGGCAGGTAATGTATATTAACAAGCAATAACGTCAAGAATAGTAGTGTCGGAAACGATAATACAAAAGAAAGGAAATGTAATTACAATGCGAGTTGTAACACCTGAAGAAATGAACGCGGCAGACGCCGTTATGTCACAAAAATACATGATGCCGACATCTCTGCTTATGGAAAACGCAGGAGCAGCAGTCGCTACATATTTGTCCGAAAATTACAGCAAAAGCACAAAAATGCTTTTTATAACGGGTTCGGGCAACAACGGCGGCGACGGTTGGGCGGCTGCAAGGATTCTTTATGCAAAAGGTTACAGTGTGAACGTACTTTCGCTGTGCCCCGAATCAAAAATGCGCGAGCTTACACTTGCCAATTTCAAAATTGCCCGTCAGTTCGGAATAAACTATTCTGTTGACGTCACTTTGTCCGAGCTTGAAGAGAAAATTTCCGAGTGCAGTGTGATTGTTGACGCAATACTCGGCACGGGAATTTCGGGAGAAGTAAACAGCCGTACACAAAGCGTAATCAAGCTTATAAATTCATCGGGCAAAAATGTAGTTTCAATCGACGTGCCGTCCGGTGTGAATGCCCAAAGCGGTCAAATATGCGGTGCCGCCGTAAAGGCAGATGCACTCATTGTTTTAGGAACGGTAAAGCAGGGACTTTTGTTTTGTCCCGCAAAATATTGCTATGCAAAAATGATAGTCGACAGCATATCGATACCGCAAACAGTTTACGATGAGACATCCGATTTCAAGGCAGTATACAGTCAAAAAGAAATTTCGTCCATGCTTTATGTGCGTGATCCTGCCTCCCACAAGGGTTCCTACGGCAAGCTCGGCATAATCGCAGGCTCAACGGGAATGACGGGTGCCGCGTGTATGTGTGCCGATGCCGCTTTGAGAGCCGGCACGGGAATAATTCAGCTTGCAGTACCGCAAAGACTGAATGCGATATTCGAGGTAAAGCTTACAGAGCAAATGACTGTTCCGATGCCGGACAACAATTTCGGTGCGCTCATAAGCAGTAAGGAGCTTATTGACTTTTCCGATAACAAAACGGCTCTCGTAATAGGTCCCGGACTCGGCAGTGCTTCGCACGCAAGCGCGTTTATACCGGAGATACTGAATGTTTATGATAATTCCGTCGTAATCGATGCCGACGGAATCAATTCAATAGTTTCAAATCCCGATATACTCAAAAAGGGCAACTGTATCATAACGCCTCACATAGGCGAAATGGCAAGGCTCACAGGCAAAACGCCCGAGGAAGTATCCCGCAATCAGACACAGATTGCCGCCGAATTTGCAAAGAAATACAACGTTGTCGTCGTTTTGAAGAATTACGTAACTGTAATAGCCTCACCCGACGGCAAGATCGTATTCAACACAACGGGCAACTGCGGTATGGCAACGGGAGGAAGCGGTGATGTGCTTTCCGGTGTAATAGGAGGACTTTGTGCCCAAGGCTACGGGCGCTTTGAAGCGGCTGTAATAGGCACATTCATAAACGGATTTGCCGCCGATATTGCGGTGCAAAAAACGGGTACAGTCTCACTTGCACCTACCGATACGATTTCTGCCCTTAAGGACGCATTTTTACGTTTATATTCCGAATAAAGCTTCATTGACGACATCGCCTTAAGTAACACATACCCGAGCTCATAAATAAAGTGTATAAGACACATTACTTTATTCGGGAGGTGATATTCGTGTCAAAAGTCGTCAAAGAAAATCTTTCGGAATCTCACAGCATCAGAAAACAGATCGATGAAATAATTGCACTGGAAAAAATCAACAAAAACGAATTCATACGCCGTGTGATGGATTTTTATGTAAAAAATAAAGTTCTACTTATATCCGAAGATAAAATTTCCGAAGGATATAAGGAAATGGGAGATATAAATCTGTCACTCGCGGAGGAAAGCTTATCCTGTGACAGTGAATGTGTGCAAAAATATGAAAGGTATCTCCTGTCATCGGATATAAATTACAAGAAAGGAGCTGACTTACCGTTTGCAGAGCACAAACAGTACAGTGAAAAATACAGGCATGATCAGGCGTGGTGAAATATATTATGCGGATTTAAGCCCCGTTGTCGGCTCGGAGCAGGGTGGATTGCGTCCGGTTCTTGTGGTGCAAAACGATGTCGGAAATAAATACAGTCCGACAGTAATTGTATCCGCCATAACCTCACAAATCAACAAAGCAAAGCTTCCTACTCACATAGAGCTTCCCGCTTCAAATTACGGGCTTAATAAGGACTCTGTCGTATTATTGGAACAGCTGAGAACAATAGACAAAAGAAGGCTTCAGGATCTGATAGGATACGTTGAGCCGGAATGTATGGATAAAATAAACAATGCAATGTCAATAAGCCTCGGACTCGGGAATTGACATACAAATTCACAAAAACATCGTCGGCGTGCCCCGGTTGCACGCCGATTGTCGTTGAGTGAGCGAAATTTTATGCCGTCTATGCCGAAATATTTCGGCAAAACCCGCAATACCGTAAAATTTTACTTGACAAAACCGACATTTTCTTATATAATAAATGCGACATGAGGGGTAGCATACAATGCCTGTCAGAGAGAGCAATATAAAAGGTGCGAATTGCTTTAAGGGTCAACATTGAATGCGAGTTGCTTGTCTTTGACGGATTTTGCCCCGGTTAACCGCGTTATAGGTTGTATGAGAGCCGCTTTTCAAGCGGAATTAAGGTGGTAACGCGGAGTGTTCTTCGTCCTTTGTTCGGACGAAGATTTTTTATTTTTCCGTGAAAACAACGCCGCCTGCCAAGTATGTACATAAATAATTAAAATCAAAATATTTCAACGGAGGCTACCGATATGGAAACTATGGATAAAGTATATGATCCTAAAAAAACCGAAGCCCGCATCTATCAGAAATGGGTAGACGACGGTTGCTTCACAGCACATATTGACAAATCTAAAAAACCGTGTACAATAGTCATACCGCCGCCGAATATTACAGGACAGCTCCATATGGGTCATGCGCTTGACAACACATTGCAGGATATTCTCGCGCGTTACAAGCGTATGCAGGGATATTCAATGCTGTGGTTGCCCGGCACGGATCATGCAAGCATTGCAACAGAAGTAAAAATAGTTGATATGCTCGCAAAGGAGGGCGTTACAAAATATGACCTCGGCAGAGAAAAATTCCTCGAAAGAGCTTGGGAATGGAAAAACGAATACGGCGGAAAAATCACAAAACAGCTCCGTATGCTCGGTTCGTCGCTTGACTGGACAAGAGAACGCTTTACAATGGACGAGGGCTGCAGCAAGGCAGTAAAGCACGTATTTGTTTCGCTGTACAATAAAGGACTCATTTACCGCGGCGAAAGAATAACAAATTGGTGCTGTGAATGTAATACGGCGCTTTCCGACGCAGAGGTTGAATACCAGGAGGACCCGGGATTTTTCTGGCACATAAAATATCCCATTACAAACAGCGACGAATTTATCACAATAGCAACAACACGTCCCGAAACAATGCTCGGAGATACAGCGCTTGCCGTTAATCCGAATGACGAACGCTATAAAGACCTTGTAGGCAAAACGGTAATTCTTCCGCTCGTTAACAAAGAAATACCGATAATAGCCGATGAGTACGTTGACATGGAGTTCGGAACAGGCGTCGTAAAAATCACACCTGCACACGACCCGAACGACTTTGAAGTAGGTCAGCGTCATTCACTGCCTATCATAAAGGTGCTCAACGATGACGGCACAATGAACAACACCGCAGGCAAATACGCAGGCATGGACAGATACGAAGCTCGTAAAGCAATCGTTGAAGACCTCAAAAAAGAAGGTCTGCTCATAAAGGTTGAGCCTCATACGCATAACGTCGGTCATTGCTACCGTTGCCACAGCACTGTTGAACCTATGGTTTCAACACAGTGGTTCGTTAAAATGAAGCCTCTTGCCGAACCTGCAATTCAGGCGGTAAAAAATAAAGAAACTGTTTTCATTCCCGAAAGATTCGACAAAATCTTTTTTAATTGGATGGAAAACATAAGAGATTGGTGCATTTCCAGACAGCTCTGGTGGGGACACAGAATCCCTGCATGGTATTGCCGTGACTGCGGCGAAATAATCGTAAGCGAGGACGAACCAACCGAATGTCCGAAGTGCCACAGCAAGGCACTCAAGCAGGATGAAGACGTTCTCGATACGTGGTTCAGCTCGGCCCTTTGGCCTTTCTCAACGCTCGGATGGCCTGATAAAACAGAGGACCTTGATTACTTCTTCCCTACGTTTGCACTCGTAACGGGATATGATATAATCTTTTTCTGGGTTGCGAGAATGATTTTCTCGTCAATAGAAAATATGGGGCAGGTTCCGTTCAAGTACGTACTTATTCACGGTCTTGTGCGCGATGACCAGGGACGCAAAATGAGTAAATCACTCGGAAACGGCGTCGATCCTATCGAAGTAATAAACAATTTCGGTGCGGACGCTCTTCGTTTCAGCCTCGTTGCGGGAACAACACCCGGCAATGATATGCGTTATTACGACAGCAAAGTAAGAGCATACAGAGACTTTGCAAACAAAATATGGAATGCAAGCAGGTTTATTATTATGAATCTTGAAAATGCGCCGTTTGAAAAGCCCGACGAAAGCTCTTATACGCCCGATGACAAATGGATAATGAGCCGAATCAACGCGGTAACAGAAGAAGTCACTGCAAACATGGAAAAATTCGAGCTTGGTATTGCGGCATTGAAGCTGTACGACTTCATATGGACGGAATTCTGCGATTGGTATATCGAGCTTACGAAAATACGTCTTTATTCAGATGATATGAAGCAGAGAAAAACGGCTATTTATACGCTCGTTTCAACTCTCACAAAGGCTTTGAAGCTTCTGCATCCGTTCATGCCGTTCATAACAGAGGAAATCTGGCAGCATCTCCCCCACGAAGGCGACGATGTTACGGCAACGACAATAATGCTCACAAAGTGGCCCGAATATGACGAAAAGCTCAACGCACCCGAAAGCGAAGCTCAAATGAACGAGATAATGGATATTATCCGTGCCGTAAGAAATTTAAGAGCCGATATGAACGTAAAGAATTCCAAAAAGCTTGACATGATAATATGCGATACGACAGGCAAATCAATCAGCAGGCTCGAGGACGGAAGAATATATATCGAGCGCTTTGCAAACACCGAGCACCTTACAATAACGGATTCAACAGACGGCATACCGTCAAATGCAAAGACAGTTCCGGCAGGCACGCTTACGCTTTACTTCCCGATAGAAGAGCTTGTTGACTTTGCGGCTGAGCTTGAACGGCTCAATGCCGAAAAGCAAACGGCACTCTCCGAGCTTGAGCGCGCACAGGGCAAGCTTGCAAATGAAAAATTTGTAAGTAAAGCTCCTGCGGCACTTGTTGAACAGGAAAAAGCAAAGGTTCAAAAATATTCCGATACTCTTGCTTCGATAGAACAGCAGATTGCATCAATAGAATCACTTATGTAATTTTTCAAGGTAAAATCCGGCGTTGCATTTAATGTGAACGCCGGATTATTATATTCCGATAAAAAATCGGTTCTTTTTGTATTGACATAAACCTTTTTATTTGCTAAAATCTTATAAATCGGTTTTTTATTTTATTGTAAATTAAGGAGGAAAAATCCGAATTTGAATATTATTGTATGTATCGATGATGACAACGGCATGATGTTCAATCGCCGCAGACAAAGCCGCGACAAAGCTATTATACATGACATAATAAATACCGTGAGCAAAAACCGTCTTTTCATGGACAAATATTCCGCATCACTTTTTGCAGACTATGACGTTGAAGTAATTGCAGAACGTTCTTTTTTATCAAAAGCCGATGAATGTGATTACTGTTTTGTCGAAAACAAAAAGCTTCGCCCATATAAAGATAAAATCAATTCCGTTATCGTTTACAAATGGAACCGCCAATATCCGTCTGATATGAAGCTTGATATTGAGCCGTCGGAAGGCAGAGTTCTCGTTTCAAGTGTCGAATTTGCCGGATATTCACATGAAAAAATAACAAAGGAAGTATACAGCCGATGAAAAAGAACAAAATATTGAATATTGCACTTATATGCTTGTTGCTCATTTTTTGTGCAAGCTTATCGGGTTGTTTTCCTTTCCCCTCGCAATCGCCGCTTATATTGCTTGACAACATTCCCGAGTTTGACAACTCCCCGTATGTTGTCATAAACAATAACGAGCCTTATTTTACAGAGGACGAGATTACGGATAAATCCTTTGAATATTACGGCGAGCTTGACTTTCTCGGCAGATGCTCCGAGGCTTTTGCCTGCATAGGCACGGATATAATGCCGACCGAAGAACGCGGAAGTATAGGACAAATCAAGCCTTCGGGCTGGCAAAGCGTGAAATATGACTTTGTTGACGGCAAATATTTATATAACAGGTGCCACCTTATTGCATACCAACTTGCTGGCGAAAATGCAAACGAAAAAAATCTCATCACGGGCACACGCTATATGAACACAACGGGAATGATTCCATTTGAAAATATGGTTGCCGATTACGTCAAGGAAACAGATAATCACGTCATGTACAGAGTAACGCCTATTTTCAAGAATAATGAGCTTGTCGCACGCGGAGTTCTCATGGAAGCGCTTTCCGTTGAGGACAACGGCGACGGAGTATGCTTCAATGTGTTTGTTTACAACTGCCAGCCTAAAGTAATAATTAATTACGCGGACGGCACAAGCACGCTTGAAGAAGTGGCTTCACCCGACGGCTCCCCTGAAATAACGTATATACTCAATATAAACACGAAAAAATTCCACACTTCCGACTGCCCATTGGCAGAAGATATAAAAGAATCGAACAAGCAGGTGTTTACAGGCAACCGTGAATATCTCATAAGCAACGGATATTCTCCGTGCAAAAATTGCTGTCCTTGACAAACGGCGAAAAAATATATTTACAAATTATATCTTGTATTGACATAATTTTTATTGTATAATTGAGACAAAGAGGTAATATTTGCACCGTTTTCGGCATATACTTTTTATACTTGATTATTTGCCGTCAGCGCGATGTTAACATTTTGAAAGGAAAAACATATGAAAATAATTTTAGCATTGGCAATTATAATATTACTTATTGTCCTGGCATTCAAGCTTTCCAAAAAAATACTCAAAGCTGTCGTAATGGTAATTTTTGTCGGATTCATAGTGTACCTCATAACGGGAACAAATATCATTTCCGATATTCTTTCCTATTTCGGTATTGACAATTCGGTTTCCGATTTACTGAATAACCTGCGAAGTATTTTCTGATACCAAAAACGCTTATTGTTAACGAAAAGCTCCTCAAATGAGGAGCTTTCATGTTATCATGCTGTTTTTAATACAAAATCATATGTTCATCGGAAGCTTTATATCACAAAGTATCTCTTCCAAAAGATTCAGCGAACCGCATACCACAACCGCCGCCTTTTGCCCTTTGGCATCTGATTTTTTGGCAAGATCAGCAGCATACATTACAGCGTCTGTCGTGTTTTCAACAATAACCGTTCCTTCTTCAAACCGAGATGCTATATATTCCGCAGTTGCGCGGCGTTTGTGCTTCATTTGAGTCACTATGCGCACGTCAAATCTTCCTTTGAGAAGCTTTATTGAATTGGTGCAGTCCTTATCGGCAAACATTGAAAAAACAAGTATCTTTTTGTACGGCTTGAGATATGTATCAACGCAATCAACGAGTGCCCTCATGCACTGCTCATTGTGTCCGCCGTCAAATATTATGAGCGGCGACTTCTGCATAATATCAAATCTGCCGGGCCATTTTGTTTTTTTAAGTCCGCGGAGTGTTTTTTCTATACTGATGTCATAGCCTATATCCTTGAGTGTAAGAAGCGTTTTAAGTGCCGTCGCACAATTTTTTACCTGATGCGCACCTATAAGAGATGTCTCAACAGAATCGATGCTGTATTGTGCATCACTGTAATCAAACATGCTCCCGAATATATCGCTGCTAAGAGTGTTTATACATGATGCAGATGTATCGTATACAGTGCTACCGTTTTTTTCAGCCTCGGCATATATAACATCTCTTACGCCGTCCGAAAGCTCGGGGTAAATAACGACAGGCACACCTTTTTTTATTATACCCGCCTTTTCACTTGCGATTTTTTCAAGCGTGTCACCGAGCCACTGCGTATGGTCAAGCGCTATCGTCATAATAACGCTCACGGCAGGAACGCATATATTTGTGGAATCAAGGCGACCTCCGAGTCCTACCTCAACAACCGCAAAATCAACACCGTGTCTTGCAAAGTATTCAAACGCAATTGCCGTAAACAGTTCAAACTCTGTCGGGTAATGAAGTCCGTCCGCCTCGACAGTGTCGGCAAATGCTTTTACGTATTCCGTTATCTCGGCAAATTCGCCGCGATCGATATGCTCACCGTCAATTTGTATTCTTTCCATTTCATCAATTATAGGCGGTGATGTAAAAAGTCCCGTTTTATATCCGTTTTCACTCAATGCCGTGCTTATATATGCCGAAGCCGAGCCTTTCCCGTTCGTACCGGCAATATGCACCGCCTTGAATTTCTTCTCGGGATTCCCCATTTTCCCCAGCAGATCAGTCATGACCTCAAGCCCGAGCTTTGAACCGAACCTGCCTGTATCTTTTATGTATTTCAGCGCATCATCGTATGTCATCATAAATAAGCCTCGCTGTAAAACGCAATTATTTCCTTTCAATGTTAAAGCACATATTTCAAAAACAGTGCATTGTATCTTGCCGCAAAATGAGTATTGCATCAAGCACAACGGCTTTTTTCGTGCCGCTGTGCTTATTATAACACCTTATCCGACGCGAGTCAACAAAAACTCAAACAAAATTCTCCGTCTCAAAAGCCTTGTTTATTCCCTTTGCAATACACGAGGATATATTTTCAACAAGCGAATCTATATCCTTTGGCGTCACAACAAGGCTGTTTACAAAATCATCGTCAATTTCATCCATAACGCTTTGTACTGCGCTTTCGGACGCATTGATATTCTGCTTCCTTATGAGCTGTTCCATTACATTATGACAAATCGTTCGCGCATAAACAACCATAGGCACGCCTACACAAATAACTCTGTGTCCGAGCACTGCGGAATTTATTACATTTCTGTTATTGCCGAGACCGCCGCCCGGGTTTATTCCGGTATCGGTCATCTGAACGGTATTTCCTATCCTGTGTATATCCCTTGCACAAAGAGAATCCACCGCGATTATAAGATCGGGAGATATTTTGTCGCATATTCCCTGCAAAATCTCCGCTGTTTCAATACCCGTCACACCGAGCACTCCCGGCGCTATTGCCGCAACATTCACTTTGCTTTCAAGCCCTGCACACTTGCATACGACCCTTGTAACATTGATTTTATCCGCACATCTTGCCCCCAACGAGTCGGGCGGAATATGTCTGTTGCCAAGCCCCGCAACAAGAACCGTCGTCGGAAGCGGCGTTTTTATCAATTTAAGCAATTCTTTGCACAAATCGTCCGAAACAGCATCCGTGCTTTGTGAGTATTCATCATCCCTTATTTCAAGCGTAATGTATCTCCCGACGGGCTTGCCTATTATATTTGCCGCTTCCTCGGTCTCAATTACTATATCCGTAATAACGCGACTTTCGTTTTCATCTGTCGTCATTTTCGTTCCGTCTATGTTCTGTATCTTTTCTTCGCGAAGCACTTTTTCAAGCGCAAGATCCGTATTAAGCATATATTCATCCATATTGTATTTCTCCGTTTTTGTTTTTCATTATTTTGCCCGATAAATAATAAAAAAATTCCGTATAATCGCTTATACGGAATTAAGATCATACAATTTGAAACGATACTGCTTTACAGTGCCGAAATTACTTTACGATAATATTCAGGATCTTATTTTTTATATAAATAACCTTGACTATCGTCTTGCCTTCGATCTTGTCAGCCACTTCTTTTTTCGCAAGCTCAACGGCATCTGCCTCATCGCAGTCAACGGGAACAATTATCTTGCCGCGCATTTTGCCCTGTATCTGTATGGGAAGCTCAATAGTATCATCAACAAGCTTATCGGCGTCAAACTTCGGCCATTCAGCCATGCTTGCAAAGCCCTCGCCGCCGATTTTCTCCCACATTTCTTCGCATATGTGCGGAGCTATCGGGCAAAGAAGTCTTATGAATATGCTCAGTTCGGCTTTGTTTACACTTCCCTTTGCGTAAATGTCGTTAATGAGCGTCATCAAAGCGGCAATCGCCGTATTGAATTTCATAGACTCAATATCATCACTTACTTTCTTTATTGTCTTGTGTATCTTTGATGCCATATCAGGTCTGCACTCATCGCCGTCAATGAGCATATCCGTCATGTTGTACACTCTCTCAAGGAAGCGTTTACATCCCTTTACGCTGTCATCGGACCACGGAGCAGGCTTTTCAAAGTCTCCGATAAACATTTCATAGGTTCTGAGTGTATCAGCACCGTAATCTCTTACAATGTCATCCGGATTGACGATATTGCCTCTCGACTTTGACATTTTCTGGCCGTCCTCGCCGAGTATCAATCCATGAGCAGTTCTCTTTGCATAAGGCTCTTTTGTGGGAACAACACCTATATCATAAAGGAATCTGTGCCAGAATCTTGAATAGATCATGTGGCGCGTAACGTGCTCCATACCGCCGTTGTACCAATCGACAGGCAACCAATATTTCATAGCCTCCTCGGATGCAAGAGCGTCATTATTGTGCGGATCTACATATCTGAGAAAATACCAGCTTGAACCTGCCCACTGAGGCATTGTATCCGTTTCCCTCTTTGCAGGTCTGCCGCACTTGGGACAAACGGTATTCACCCATTCGTCGGCATGAACAAGCGGAGATTCACCCGTCTCGGACTGTCTGAACTGTTCCAGAACAGGCAATTCAAGCGGCAGCTGATCGTACGGAACAGGAACCATTCCGCAATGCTCGCAATGTACTATCGGAACAGGCTCGCCCCAATAACGCTGGCGTGCATATACCCAATCGTGCATATTGTAATTTATTTTTTTCTCGCCTATATTCTTTTCGGCAAGGAACTCAAACATTTTTTCCTGTGCCTGCTTTACAGTAAGACCGTTGAGGAAATCCGAATTTACGAGCGTGCCGTTTTCTATATCGGTAAAGGCTTCCTTTTCAATATCTCCGCCGGAAATTACCTCTATCATCGGTATACCGAATTTTTTTGCAAATTCCCAGTCACGTGTATCGTGTGCAGGAACGCACATGATAGCGCCTGTGCCGTAATTATTCAAAACATAATCCGAAATATAAATCGGTATTTCCTTGCCCGTTGCGGGATTTATGGCTTTTACACCCTTGAGTTCAACGCCTGTCTTGTCTTTCGTTTGCATTTTGCGTTCAAACTCACTCTTTTTTGCCGCAAATGCCTTATAATCTTCAACTTCGGCGTAATTCTCTATTCTGTCCTTGAATTTATCGACAAACTGATGTTCAGGCGAAATTACCATAAACGTTGCGCCGAACAATGTATCGCATCTCGTCGTAAATACTCTGAGCTTTTCATCACTGCCCGAAATTGCAAAATCTATTTCAGCGCCTTCCGAACGTCCGATCCAATTTCTCTGCTCCATTTTTATTCTCGGCAGATAATCCACTTCATCAAGGCCGTCAAGAAGCTTTTGTGCGTAAGCCGTAATTTTGAGCATCCACTGCTCTTTTTCCTTTTGAACTACCTGACTGCCGCATCTGTCGCATACGCCGCCTTGAGATTCCTCGTTTGCAAGCACTACCTTACAGTTCGGGCAGAAATTTACAAGAGCCTTCGATTTATATGCAAGACCCTTTTCAAACAGCTTAAGGAATATCCACTGCGTCCATTTGTAATAGTTCGGATCGGTAGTATCGATTTCTCTGTCCCAATCAAATGAAAATCCGAGTGCCTTGAGCTGCTGTCTGAAATGAGCGATATTTGCATCGGTAGCCACTCTCGGATGAATACCCGTTTTCAATGCGTAATTTTCAGTCGGCAAACCGAACGCATCCCAGCCTATCGGGAAAAGTACATTATACCCTTCCATTCTGCGCTTACGCGAAATAATATCCATAGCAGTATAACCTCTCGGATGCCCCACATGAAGTCCCGCGCCCGACGGATACGGAAATTCTACCAAAGCATAATACTTCGGCTTGGGAGAACCGGTTTCAGCATGAAAAATATTTGCTTCTTCCCATTTTTTTTGCCATTTCTGTTCAATTTCACTATAATTGTACTTCATTTTGTCTTATGACCGTGCCTTTCACGCTTTATTATGAATCGTATTTGTAATATCAACAGCAAACCGTTTATCGGGGTAAAACTGCTTAAGAATATTTTTCAAAATACACATCAATGCAAAATCTGCAAAACAGCTCGCAAAGTATAAAATTTACTCATTAAAACCGTCAAGCTACAATATTGCTTATTATAACACGATATGTAAAAAAATTCAAGATTAAATAAAATCGTCGTCAATCGCGCCGTTTGATGCACCTGAAACGATTTCACCCTCAGCCGCACCCGAAACGTCATCTTCTGTTGATGCCGCCGCAGCACTTGCAGATACAGCCTTTTCCGCTTCGGCAAAATTCTGCATTATCTGCTCTCTTATTTCATCTGCCACTGCCGGGTTTTCTGCGAGATATTTCTTGACGTTTTCCTTGCCCTGAGCAATTCTTTCGCCCTTATATGAGTACCACGAACCGCTCTTCTCAAGAATATTCATATCCGTACCGACATTTACGAGCGAGGATTCAGCGGAAATACCCTCTCCGTACATAAGGTCGAATATGGCAACCTTAAACGGCGGTGCAACCTTATTCTTTGCAATTTTTGCCTTCGTAACATTTCCTATTACTTCACTGCCCGATTTTATGGGTTCGCCTTTGCGAATCTCGATTCTGACCGATGAATAGAACTTGAGCGCTCTGCCGCCCGGTGTTACCTCGGGATTGCCGTATACAACACCAACCTTTTCTCTCAGCTGGTTTATGAATATGGCAACGCATTTAGTTTTATTGATAGTGCCTGTGAGCTTACGCAGTGCCTGAGACATTAGTCTTGCCTGCATACCCACATGGCTGTCGCCCATATTGCCCTCAATTTCAGCTCTCGGAACGAGCGCCGCAACAGAATCCACAACAACCATATCGATCGCGCCCGATGAAACAAGCGTATCCACTATTTCAAGCGCCGCCTCACCCGTGTCAGGCTGTGATATGTAAAGATTGTCAATGTTAACGCCTATATTTTTTGCATAAACAGGATCAAGTGCGTTTTCAACGTCGATGTACGCAACAGTGCCTCCCGCTTTTTGAGCTTCAGCTACACAATGAAGAGCAACCGTCGTCTTACCGGATGATTCCGGTCCGTATATTTCTATGATTCTACCTCTCGGCAAGCCTCTTACTCCGAGCGCAATATCCAACTCAAGACATCCCGTGGAAATAGTGCTAACATTCATAGTGGGTTTCTCACCCATCTTCATAACAGAGCCCTTGCCGTAACGCTTATCGAGCGTTGCAAGAGCCATTGCCAAAGCTTCTTCCTTTGTTGCGGGTTCGCGCTTTGAAGATGTCTTTTTTTCTTTTGCTTCTGCCATATATTTACCTCTCATCCTGTTTTTTTATCATATTAACTGCGTCAATAATTGCCGTCGTCGCGGCATTGAATTTTATCTTATCTCTTGTTCCGACAAAATTATTTTGTCTAACGTTCGTTACAATTCCGTTTTCAGTTTTCAGTGCCGTTCCTGTGTACACAAGTCCGACCGGTTTTTCAGGCGTGCCGCCACCGGGACCTGCAATTCCCGTAACGGATATTGCAACGTCACATCCCGTATTCATTATCAGTCCATAAGCCATTTCCAATGCCGTCTGCTCGCTCACGGCACCGTACTCCTGCAATGTGCATTCCTTTACGCCGAGATATTTATGCTTTGCCTCGTTTGAATATGTAACAAACGATTCCTTGAGTACACCCGATGCACCGGGTACATCCGTTATGCGCGAGGCTATAAGTCCTCCCGTACACGATTCTGCAGCAGATATTGTTTTGCCCGATTTTAAGAGCAAATCAACAAGCACGCTTTCGGGCGTATCGTTATCCGTTCCGTAAACATAGCTTCCGAGCCTTTCTCTTAAACAAGTCTCAACGGGAGCTATTATTTTTGCGGCGTCATTTTCATTATCGGACATTGCCGTAATGCGTAACGTCACGTCTCCGTTGCCGAGCAAGGGCGCGATTGTCGGATTTGTCTGCGAATCAAGTATATCTCTTACTTTGTTTTCCATTGCCGACTCGCCTATTCCGTATATCCTGAGTACACGCGATTTTATTATTTTCGAGCTTTTTCGGCGAAGCAACGGCATTGCGTACCTTGAAAACATTGTTTTCAACTCAAACGGCGGTCCCGGGAGAGCTATGTATATTTTTCCGTTTCTCTCGTAATACATTCCCGGTGCCGTTCCGCAGTCATTATCAAGAACAACGGCTTCCTCTGGGAACAAAATCTGCTTTAGATTGTTTTCCGTAACGGTACGGTTCATTTTGGCAAATCTGTCGCAAAGGCGGTCGTAGCTTTTCTTGTGAACGACTGTTTTAAGCCCGAGATATTCGCAAACAACTTCCTTTGTTATATCGTCTACCGTCGGACCGAGCCCGCCTGTAAAAATCAAAATATCGCTTCTCGAATCGGCAATTTCAGCCGCCAAACGTATTCTTTCCCAATTATCGCCTACGGCTGTGTGAAAATATACGCCGATACCAATTTCGGAAAGACACTGCGAAATATACTGTGCATCGGTATTTGCTATCTGACCGAGAAGCAATTCGGTTCCGACCGATATAATTTCTGCTTTCATATAATCAAAACACTTCCTTCTTTACAAATGAAGCCATGTATTCTAACAGTCGTTAAAACAGTCTTTTGACTGTACAAAGTATTCAATACCCGATATAAGTGTAAGTGCAGTCATTATTATAACAAGTATTCCGATAATGGGGAAATCAATAATGCTGTATATTCTCTTATCGATAAGCAACAACGCAACCGTAAGCATCTGCGATACTGTTTTCATTTTTCCCCAGATACTTGCCGGTATAACCTTGCCGCCGCCTGAAGATGATGCCGCAATAGCTCTCAAGCCCGTTACGGCAAGCTCACGCATTACGATTATTATTACGGCTATCGGATTAACTCTGTTTTGCGATACAAGCACAATCAATATGGACACTATCATCATTTTATCCGCAAGAGGATCCATAAGCTTGCCGAAATTAGTTACAATACCGCGCTTTCTTGCAATACGTCCGTCGACAAAATCGGTAAATGATGACAGCAAAAAAATAACAAGCGCAAGCCAATCAAACCATTCCACATTAATGAGCATAATCGCAATTATTATCGGAATAGAAGCAAATCTAATTAAAGTAAGTTTATTCGGTACATTCATGTTTTTCAGTTTCAAATTAATTCTCCTTCCGAATCATAGTCATATGTATGTGTTATTTTTATTTCCACAATATCGCCGATATTAAGCGGCTTATCCGAATTTACAAGCACAATGCCGTCTATATCGGGAGCTTCTCTGTAGCTTCTGCCGTAATATTTCCCGGATTTATTCTTGCCTTCGATTATAACGTTCGTTAGAGTGCCTCTTTTTGCCCTAAGCGAAGAGGCAACAAGCTTTTTCTGCAAAGCCATTATCTTATCGGCACGTCTCTTTGCAATTTCATAAGGTACCTTGTCGGGCATACTTGCGGCAGGCGTTCCCTCTTCCTCCGAATACGTAAATACGCCGAGATTATCAATGTGTGCCGACCTTACAAATTCAAGCAATTCGGCAAACTGTTCATCGGTCTCACCCGGGAAGCCCGTTATGAACGTCGTTCTGAGCGATGCCTCGGGAATTTTTTCCTTTACATAAGAAAATACCCGTTTGATTTTATCGCTGTCCGCTTCTCTGTGCATACGCCTGAGGACTTCGGAATTGATGTGCTGTATCGGAATATCGAAATACGGCAGTATTTTTTTGTTTGCCGCAACGAAATCAATGAACTCCTCCGACACTCTTGCAGGATTGAGATACATCATTCTTATCCATTCCAATCCGTCAATATGCGAAAGCTCATCCAAAAGGCTCATGAGTGTGACGCCGTCACCTAAATCCTGACCGTAACGTGTTATATCCTGTGCAATCACGATAATTTCTTTTTTTCCGCGCCTTACAAGCTCTTCTGCCTCACTGACAAGAACATCGGCGGGCTTGCTTCTGAATCTGCCGCGAATGTAAGGAATAGCGCAGTAACTGCATCTGTTGTTGCAACCCTCTGCTATTTTCAGATACGCATATACCTGATTATCATCCGTTACTCTCGGCAGTCTCAGCGGACACGCTTCGTTTATGTCGCGTATTATAATATTGTCGTTTTTGCCGAGATTTTCCACCGCATCTGCAATTTTTGCATACGCGGTAACGCCTACAAAAGCGTCAGCTTCGGGAATTTCCGTTTTCAGCTCATTTACGTATCTTTGCGCGAGACATCCCGTCACGATTATGTATTTTATTCTGCCTTGTTCTTTCAGCTTGCCGTAATGCAGTATTTCGTCTATCGATTCCTGTTTTGCCGATTCAATAAAACCGCAGGTATTCACTATAACCACATCTGCCTCATCAGGCTCGGACACGATACTGTGTCCGTTCTGTTTGAGCAAGCCTAACATTTCTTCTGCGTCTACTCTGTTTTTTGAGCATCCCAAAGAAACCATCATTATGTTATATTTTGCCATATATTCCGATATGTACCCTCATCTTCCGAATATTCGTTTTATTTTTCATCAGGCGTAAAGCCTATCTCAAATTCCTCTCTGGAAATAAGGACTTCTCTCGGCTTACTTCCGAGGTGAGGTCCGACAACGCCGCGTTTTTCCATTTCGTCTATAAGATTACCCGCTCTTCCGTGGCCTATGCGGAAGCGTCTTTGAAGCATTGAAACAGAAGCCTCCTGCTCCTTTACAACGAACGCAATCGCCTCTTCAAGCAGATCATCGGTATTCGCCGCGTCTGTGAACTTTTTATCTATTTCCGTTATTCTGCTTTCGAGTGATTCCTGCTGAACTTCTTCCGGCTCGATGTTCTGATTTCTGATGAATTCAACTACATTTTCAACATCGTCATCGGATACCCACGCACCCTGCACACGCAGACTTCTGTCAAGTCCCTGCGGCTTATAAATCATATCGCCGTTTCCCAAGAGCTGTTCCGCGCCTATGCTGTCAATAATTGTTCTCGAGTCATGCGGAGAGGCAACCTTAAGCGCAATTCTCGACGGAATATTGGCTTTGATTACACCCGTTATAACGTCGACAGACGGACGCTGAGTTGCTATTATGAGGTACATTCCCGCGGCTCTTGCCATCTGAGCAAGCCTGTATATGGAATCCTCTACCTCGTCGCCTGCAACTACCATAAGGTCGGACAACTCGTCTATGACGATTACTATAAGCGGCAAAGACTTCAAGTCGGGGTCATCGGACGGACTGCTCTTCATGAGCTGATTGTAACGGCGCAAATCTCTTACGCCTACCTTAGCCATTTTTTCGTATCTCTCTTCCATTTCCTTTACGCACCATGCCAGAACGCCGGCAGCACGCTTCGGATTTGATACGACCGGGAACATCAAGTGCGGTATTCCCTTATATTTTTCAAATTCAACCTTCTTCGGGTCAACCATTATAAGCTTAACGTCAGACGGAGATGCCTTATACAAAATCGAAAGCAATATACAGTTTATAAATACACTCTTACCGGAGCCGGTAGCACCGCTTATGAGCGTATGAGGCATTTTTGCTATATCGCCTATAATTATATTGCCTGCAATGTCCTTTCCGACAGCAAAAGCAAGCAGTGAATCCTTTTTGACAAATTCCGGACTTTCAAGCAGCTCGCGCATATAAACCGTTGACCTTGTTTTGTTCGGAACCTCTATTCCTATTGCCGCCTTATTCGGTATAGGTGCCTCGATTCTTATGCTTGAGCACTCAAGGCTATATGCAAGCTCCTTGTCAAGAGACGTGACCTTGCTCATTTTTGTGCCCGACGGCACGGAATATTCATAGCGCGTTATTACAGGACCGTGAGTAATATTGTTTACCTTGCCGCCTATTCCGAAATCGGAGAGCGTCTGCTCTATTGCCTTTGCCTTTGCATAAACCTCTTCCTCGTCAACGGGACTTATCTGACTCGTCTTTGGCTTTTCAAGCAGATCAACAGACGGGAATATATACGGTTGTTCCTTTATCTTTGATTTTTCCACAGGCGCCGCAATGCTCTCGATTGAATCATCGTCCAATATTTCGCCGTCGACAGTTACGTTTACAGGGCGCTTTTTGCCCATAACTTCAGGCATTTCTATTATTGTCGGGCGCGATTCCTCCTCGGCCTCAGCATCCTGAGGCTCATCATACTCCTCTTCCTCGTAATCAGGCTTTTGTGCCTCGGGCGGATTGTCGCCTCTTCTGTTGAAGTTGATAATGCGAGGCTTTGATTCACGCTCTGCTTCTTGTTCTTCTTGTTCTTCTGTGTTTTCAGGCTGAGCTTTCTGCTTTGACCTCTTGAAAGCAGGCGGCTGAGAATAATCGTTTACGTCCTGCCTGTTATTCGGTATGGAATGAACCGCGGCAGGTTCTTCATTCTTTTGCTGCCTTGTTGCCTTGTTATTTATCGTTTTCATTTCGGAACGTGCCAATTCACGTTCCTTTTCTTTATGTACCTTATAGTTTCTCTTTACTTTATCGATTATATGCTTTGTAATCTTGCTCAAGCTCTGATTTGTAACAACGAGCATTGCCGCAAAAAACGCAAGGAAAAGCAACAGCTTTGCTCCTGCCATTCCGAAGAGCTGTACTGCCGCAAACGTAATTATGGAAAACAGCGCACCCGTTCCCACCGAATCCAAGCCCTTATTGTATGCCGATTTCATGAAAATCATGAGAGTTTCATCGTCAAATTTACCGCTTGAATACGGGAACGTCTGCATCCACGCAATAAAAAGCGCCACCGCAATAAACGTTGCCACAAGTCTGCCTATCTTTATAGGCTTGTTTGCGGAAATAATGCACAGAATACCGCCCACGATAACAACCACGGGCAATATGTATGAGAAATATCCGAACAGACCGTGGAGGCACTGATCTATAACATCGCCTATGACACCCGTTGAAATGTCAAGTAGGCACATGAACATGAACACGCCGAGACCTATAAATATTATTCCGATTATTTCGTTTATTAATTTGTCGGAAAAAGTATCCTCATATTCACGCTTTGAAGCCTTGCGCTCGGCTTTTTTCTTACGGCGAAGCTCTTTTTTGCGCTGTGACTCCTCTTTTTTGCGGAGCTTTGCTTCTTTTTTGTTGATTCTGTTCTGCTCTTTTTCTTCGAGGTGCTCTATTTTATGGCGTTCTTCAATTTCATACTTTGCCTCTTTGTAAGAAGAAAGCTGTTTTATATTGGAGCCTTTTTTGGGCGCAGAAGCAGTAGTCTTTTTGCCGTTCTTTTTAGCGGCAGAAGACTTTGATGCGGACGCTTTTGTTGACTTTGATGAAGTCGTCTTTTTTGTATTTGTACTTTTTCTTTTTGCTGTATCAAATGATTTTATGTTATCCTTTGAAGGCATTTCTATTGTTCCCCCCGGTATTGCCAGACAAAATATGTCTGCTCAAAACCGTTTTCACTTGTATTTTGAAATTTTAATATATTGCTTTATAATAAAGCTATTATTCCGTACACTATGCAAAGCAAGCCGGCAAAAGCACAGTAATACGCAAACGGCTTAAGATTTTTCTTCTTAGCCATCATATTGAGCATATTAAGCGACAAATATCCGACTACCGTTGCCGCAATAAATGCTCCGATGTAACCTATAAGCTGATTAGATGTAAGGCTCTGTTCAAACATATCGCCCACATTAAGGATTATTGCGCCGAGTATTGCAGGTAACGAGCACAAAAACGAATATTTAACAGACAGCTGCAAATCAAATCCGCTTATTCTTCCGCCGAATATTGTAGAGCCCGAACGTGAAAGTCCCGGTACGATAGCGCATGACTGGCACAAGCCCACCACAAGAGCATCCTTGACAGTTATATCGCCCGCTTTTTTTGAGCCGACTTTTATCTTGCTCGTAATATACATAAGAGCCGATGTAAGAAGAAGCGCAAAGCCGACTACAATAAGCGAGGAGAATATTGTGTCAAACAAGTCCTCAAGCAGAAGTCCCGCAATAGCGGTAGGTATCGTCGTAATAATAATCATTATAAGCAATATTCTGTAAGGTCTTTCCTTATTGAATATCTTTCTTTTGCCGAACGAAAATATGTCTCTTATCAGAGCAAAAAACTCCAAAATAAGCGCGATAATATCTTTATAGTAAAATATGCACACGGCAATCAATGTTCCGAAGTGAAGCAGTACGTCAAAAACGAGTCCCGTCTCGGACAGACCGAATATTTCCTTGAATATTCTTATATGCCCGGAGCTGCTCACCGGAAGAAACTCTGTCACACCCTGCACTATACCTATTATTATTGTCTTTATAATTTCCCACATAATCAAAAAGTCTCCTGTCTTTTTTATAAGAATATATTATTCATTTTCGGCCGTTATAACAAATTTAATCTCAGCCGTATTCTTCTTTTCCATAGTCTCAACGCTGTATGTTTCGTAATACACAACAGCATCATAATCTCCCGGCTCCAGCGGCTTTGAAATATTGATTCTGTATATCGCCTTACCCGGAGGTATGAGATTTGATTTATAAAGCAACGTGCCGTCCTCAAGATACAGGCTTGCAACGAAATATACCTTATTCTCAGACGGATTTATAAAATAAGAATCAATATCTTTTCGCCCCGCCTTGACCGTTATGCGCTTGAAGCCTATGACCTTTATCCCCTCGCCCGACATTGCTCCGTTTTCATTTGAATCGACTATATCTGTTGCCGAAGGATCAATGATCATGCCGTCATCTGAGCATTTGCGTATCAGCAGAAGAGCTATAATGATGAGCAAAACAAGCACCGTCACAGTCAAAATGCGTATTTTCGTAGTATCTCGCATAAGTAAAACCCGTTCCACTTAATAAACAGCGCAATCGCGACCGTATATTATGCCATATGCGTTTGAAGGGCATAAAACACGTCGCAAAAACTCCTGTCTTGTTTTATATTGTAACATATTTATATGAAAATTGCAACGCACAACCGCAAAAAATATTCAGTAAATTCTTCAGTGCAGAGCAACGCAAATAATAAAAATGACGTTTGCACTTTGAGTTTTGCGGCGTTATTCGTATATATTCAATACAGCGTATTGACAATATGTAATTTTATGATAAAATAATCACGTATGGCACAGATTTATAAAGCAAGCTCATCGCAATCATCGCGTTCGGTATGAATCCGATAAAGAAGCTTGCGTTAAAACAAAGAAAGGATTGCCTTTGCAACAAGCATATGGATTGCAGGGCACAATGTTTGCATGAAAATACATAAGATTAAATATTTATTATTGATTCTTGCCGTAACTGTCCTTATATCGGGCTGCGGCATTACTCAAATAACTGACAAAAACAAAAGCTCCGCTTCCATTAATCCGGACGCCGTAGGTACCAATCCCGACCTGTTTGATACCTGGTCTCCCCTTTCATTTGAGCGCGGTCAGACATTGAGCTACAATTTTGAAATAAACACGGGCAAATATACCGTAAACGGCAATTTTATTCTCAGCGTAAACGGTCTGTTCAAATCAAAGCCCAACTTCAGCTGGCAGTTTACGATAGGTCACGAAACAAATTCCGGCTCATTCAGAGGCAGTTCGGCTGATTTTGTGGCAAAGCTTAAAGAATTTTGCAGTGAAAACACAGTCGAAGCAATGATTTTCGAGGCGCTTTTTACAACATACGAAGGCACGGAAATGTTCAACAATCTTGTAGCATCAAAAACCGACCTTGAAATCGGAATGACATGGACAACATCATATCAGGGGCAGTCTTACGAGCATAAGCTTGAATCCGTTGACACATACGGGGCGATAGACGGCTTTTCCGTTGTCTCCTCCGTAAACGGCATTCCGTCTCAGGTCATATGTATAAGTCCGTTTATTCCGCTTCCGTCAATGGTAATGTTCTTGATGGAATCGGATTCCGGCGAAGCATCGCACATTGTATGCGAGCTTTCGGGCGCGGTACTGCCCGATTGATAATATGCTGTATTTGATATATCAAAACGGTCATGTTTGAATTTGTAAAATTCGCCATAATAAAGTTTTAATTTTTGGTAAAATTGTCAATGGACAATTCAATTAATATCGTTTATAATTATACGGTAAAATAAGTATAATATTTTTGTATTATATATGATTTCAGGAGGTAAAGTTAAACATGGCAAGTTTAACACTTAAGGGTATATATAAAGTATATAACGGTGAAGTTAAAGCCGTTAACGACCTTAATCTTTACATAAGAGATAAAGAGTTCGTAGTTTTGGTTGGTCCTTCAGGCTGCGGTAAATCAACAACGCTCAGAATGATTGCCGGCTTGGAAGATATTACACAAGGTGAGCTTTACATCGGCGACCGTCTGGTTAACGACGTTGCACCTAAGGACAGAGATATTGCAATGGTTTTCCAGAACTATGCTCTCTATCCGCATATGACGGTTTACGAAAACATGGCTTTCGGTCTTAAGCTCAGAAAGATTCCTAAGACTGAAATTGACAGACGTGTTAAAGAAGCATCTAAAATACTTGATATCGAACATCTTCTTGCAAGAAAGCCGAAGGCTCTCTCCGGCGGTCAGAGCCAGCGTGTTGCGCTCGGTCGTGCAATCGTTCGTGAACCTAAAGTATTCCTTATGGACGAACCTCTCTCAAACCTCGATGCTAAACTTCGTGTACAGATGAGAACAGAAATCATTAAGCTTCATAACAGACTCCAGACAACGTTCGTATACGTTACACACGACCAGACAGAAGCTATGACAATGGGTTCAAGAATCGTTGTTATGAAGGACGGCGTTATGCAGCAGGTTGATACTCCTCAAAACCTCTACGATTACCCGGATAACCAGTTCGTAGCAGGATTTATGGGTAGCCCGCAAATGAACTTTATCCCCTGCATGATCACTGATGTTGACGGCAAAATTTACGCTGACTTCACAAGAGGCAGAATACTCCTGAATGACTATAAAAAGAGCAAATTCAAAGACCTTACAAAATATATCGGCAGACAGGTTATTATGGGTATCCGTCCTGAAGATATTCATAACGATGAAGATCATATCGCTAAGGCTAATGAAAATCTCGTTAAGGCTTATGTAGACGTTGTCGAGAACCTCGGTGCTTATACATATTTCTATATGAATATCGAGGGCATGGCAATCACGGCAATGAGCGACTCACGTACACAGGTTAGATGCGATGATACAATCACTGTTGCGTTTGATGTTAACAGACTTCACTTCTTCGACTACGATACAGAAGAAACAATTCTTAACAGATAATAATACGGTAATTCGGTCTGCAGGCATTTGCCTCGCAGACCTTTTTCTTTCTTAATTTAAAACGCTTTAAGGAGTTCTCTGCCCATGCTTATTGAATATAATGTCGGCGATATAATCGAAACTAAAAAAAATCATCCCTGCGGCGGAAAAACATGGGAGATCCTCCGTACCGGCGCAGATGTTAAACTTAAATGCCTTACTTGCGGTAGAATTATTATGCTCACTCGCGAAGAAACCGAAAAACGTACTAAAAAAGTCCTACCAAAAGATTGATTTTTTATCGGAGCTGCCGCCCCGCACCCCGCCATGGTTTTTTGTGAGGCTCCGCCTCACACTCCGCCAAGCCTTTGAAAAGGCTTGACCGAAACTTTAAAATACT
>CAMEIT010000007.1 GCA_945918795.1 uncultured Clostridia bacterium
TCCTTCCACCGCTAACGCGGTCCCCCTCCCTCTCGGAGGGCGGCGTGCCGTATATCGTCATTGTTCCGTAAAAAACATAAATAAAGTCGCAAAAGTTAATGCTCATCTTGCCGCCATACTCTCGGCGGGAAGATGAGCAGATGCAAAGCAGTGTAAGTTTTCGGGGTTCGCGTAATAATCTCAAAGAGATTATTACTGACTTCTTTCAAAAGTCCCCAAAAAATCACCAATCTTCTTTATAGACGTTTTTACTTGTTTTAACGTCATCATAATAAGCTTTATAAGCTTTAATGAAGGTATCTGCGTCGCTTGAGAAGAGCGCGTCTATTTCATCGCTATCTATATCAGCGACGTCGAAAGCGTCCTCATCGTCTTTTTCGGACAAGCGCATAAGGTTATATTCACTGTATTTTGACATCATCAGGCTCCATTAAAAAAATATATAAAGTTACCGCAACAATATTAATATTCAATATGTTGGTATGATTGCGCCGCGTATTGGCAGATTCATTATATCACTTACCGCGCAAAAAAGCAAGGCGCTTGTTTTTTATTACAGCTGCAAATGTATATCAACTATCTCGTTGGAGGTACCTATTCTCACGGGCAACTCAAAAAATCCGACGCCGGAAGTGATTATGCTGTGTGCGTGAGGATATTTTTTGTGACCGTAAAAACGGCTTTTCCCGTTTGCCCATTTTGTGAACAATGAGACAGGAAACATCTGTCCTTTGTGTGTATGTCCGCACAAAACAAGCGAAGCACCGTTATTGACAGCGTCGTCAATACCGAGCGGATTATGGTCAAGCACGACAATGTGCTTATAGCTCGGCTTTTGCGTTACAATTTGCGAGTATTCCTTGCGTGCGTTGTTGGTTTTATCCGTCCTGCCGACAAGGACAACAGAAGATAATTCTTTTATATCGTTATCGAGAAGATTGATTTTTGCGTCACTGAGGAATTTGGCAAATCTCACATCGGAAATTTCGGGGTCGTGATTCCCGACAACGGCGTACATGCCCTCTTTTGCATTTATTTTGCAGAACTGTCTGCTTATCAGCTCAAGCTCTGCGGAATCGTTCAAAATCGCCCTGTCAACATCGAAAATATCCCCGGAAATAACAACGACATCAGGCGAGAGCGTATTGATCTTCCGCACGATTTTGGCAATATGCTTTTCTCTGACGAATATCCCCATATGAATATCGCTTATCATCACAATATTATATGAATTTGAGGTATCTTTTGCGCTGTTAAAATCAATATCATAATGCCTGATACGGATAACTTTTGTGTAAAGATAGCCGAACAGAACAACAAGGGCGCTCAAAAGTGCGCAAGCAATAACGCCGACGGCTTTTGCTTTGTCGGGAACGGGGCAAATAAGGCATATCAATACCCACAAAATCAGAACAAGCAGGTAATATATAAAAAAGCAGCTTAAGAAGCTTACGACTTTTTTGTATAAGCTGTTGTTCCATTTTGCGACGACCGACTTCTTTGTGATAATCAAAACGGCGCACACTGCAAAAACAACATATACCGCACCGTATAAGCCCGTTGAAGCGAGGAGCCGAATTGCCCTGTCGGTTTCATATGCCGAAAAGCACATGAACAGTATATACAATATCAGGAAAAGCTTTGAAAAGAATTTCCCCGATATGAATGAGCCAAACTTTGTGGGCATAGGCTCTTTACCTCCTTGCAATAAATATTATTTCCTTTTTTTATCATTCATTCATCAATTTTGATTCCGAGCAACGGATTTTTGTGCCGTTGAAAGCATCAGCTTGATTCTGTTTAATTGATTTACCTCGCTTGCGCCGGGGTCATAATCAACAGCCGCAATATTAGCCTGCGGATAAGCTTTTCTCAGCGCCTTGATGACGCCCTTGCCGACAACGTGATTCGGTAGGCAGGCAAACGGCTGAATACATACGATGTTGGGTGTGCCGTGCGTAAGAAGCTCCACCATTTCACCTGCGAGGAACCACCCTTCGCCGTACTGATTGCCGAGAGATAAAAACGGTTTTGTCATTTCGGCAATATCGTATATGGAAACGGGCGCTTCAAACCGACGGCTCTTTTTAAGCGCGTCAATGGCAGGCTTGCGCAGTGTTTTGATTATTTTTATTCCCGCGGCAGATATGACAGCCGAGGATTTTTTCGTGCCGAGGTACTTTGCTTTGTACTGAGAACCGAAAACGCAATAGTTCAGGAAGTCCATTATATCAGGCACTACCGCTTCGGCACCCTCTTTTTCGAGCAATTCAACAAGATGATTGTTTGCAAGAGGCATATATTTGACGAGTATCTCTCCGACAACTCCCACACGCGGCTTTTTCACGGTTTCGTCTATCGGGAAATTATCAAACGCCTCGACTATTCCTTCGCACACATCCTTGTAGCTGTATTTGCTTTTCGGATTCGTTAAGGAGTCTATGCAAATATTTTTCCATTTTTCGTGCAATGCGTTTGCAGAGCCGGGCTCCTTTTCGTACGGACGCACGTGATACAGACAGCGCATGAAGAGGTCGCCGTAAACGAGTGCGCGCGCCGCGTCAATGAGAGCGCCTGCCGACAATTTAAAGCCGGCATTTTTTTCCATACCGTTCGCATTAAGGGAAATTACCGGTATGTGCGACAATCCCGATTTGTCAAGCGCACGGCGTATAAAAGCGACATAATTGCTTGCACGGCAGCATCCGCCCGTCTGCGTCATTATTATCGCCAAACGGTTGGTGTCGTATTTGCCTGACAAAATCGCTTCCATAATTTGCCCTACGACAGTGATTGACGGGTAGCACGCATCATTGTTGACGTATTTGAGCCCCGTGTCGATAGCGGTACGGTTATCATTGTTCAATACAACAACGTTATATCCGTGCTTTTTGAAAACAGGCTCCAATATATCAAAATGAATTGGACTCATTTGCGGCGCAAGTACGGTATATCCCTCTGTTTTCATTTTCGCGGAGTATTCCGCTCTGTGATATGTGACAGGCTTTGGAGTCGGCTTTATGTTTTCCTTTTTCCTCATGCGCATTGCCGCCATAAGACTGCGGATACGTATGCGCACAGCACCGAGATTGCTTATTTCGTCTATCTTGAGAAGCGTGTAGAGCTTGTTGCTGTTATCGAGAATTTCATTCACCTGATCTGTCGTTACGGCGTCAAGTCCGCAACCGAATGAATTCATTTGAATCAGCTCCATATCCTCGCGTTCCCTTACAAATTCAGCCGCCGAGTACAAACGTGAGTGATATACCCATTGGTCAACAACGCGAAGAGAGCGATCTGTATTCAGGGCGACGGGCAGACTGTCCTCGGTGAACACTGTCAAACCGTAAGAGGCGATCAATTCGGGAATGCCGTGATTGATTTCAGGGTCAATGTGATACGGACGACCTGCAAGAACTATTCCTTTTTTACCCTCCTGCTCCATTTGGGCAAGCAGGCGCGCACCCTCATTGCGGATGTCGTCTTTTGCGTTTTGCTGTTCTGCCCACGCCAAGTGAACGGCCTTATGCACTGCCGCCTCGGGAATATTCCATTCTTCCTTGCAAAGGCGCACAAGACGGTCTGACGCTGTTTTTTCGCTTGTAAAGGCGATAAACGGACGTATATATTTTACATCGCCGTTTGCGACGGCTTCCACGTTGTTTTTGAGATTTTCGGGGTATGAAACGACTATCGGGCAGTTGAAATGGTTTTGTGCCGAGCTGTTTTCCTGATGCTCGTAAAATACGCATGGGTGGAAAATAGTCTTTATGCCTTTGTTTATGAGCCACTGCACATGACCGTGCGCAAGCTTTGCGGGATAGCATTCCGACTCGGACGGAATCGAATCCATTCCGAGCTCATAAATTTTTCTGCTCGAAAACGGCGACAATACGACTCTGAATCCGAGCTCCTTGAAAAATACAGCCCAGAACGGATAATTTTCGTACATATTCAGTACGCGCGGAATACCTATTACACCTCGCGGAGCATCGCTTTCGGCAAGTGGCTCGTAATTGAACAGACGCTTGCGCTTGTATTCAAACATATTCGGCGCTTTTTTTGTCGCTCCGATGTTGCCGAGACCTTTTTCACAGCGATTTCCCGTAATGTGCGTGCGCCCCTGCGGAAACTTGTTGACAGTGAGCATACAGTTGTTTGCACAACCGCCGCATCTGCGGCTTGTCGAGGTATATGTAAGCGATATAATATCGTCAATGGGGAGCATTGAGGTGGGCTGACCCTTATAGTCCGAGCGTGCAATGAGTGCCGCACCGAAAGCACCCATAAGACCTGCAATATCGGGGCAGGTCACTTCTGCACCGGCTATTTTCTCAAATGCGCGTAAAACGGCTTTGTTGTAAAATGTGCCGCCCTGCACAACTATATGCTTGCCTAAATTTTTTGCATCCGCAAGCTTTATTACCTTGAACAGAGCGTTTTTGATTACAGAGTAGGCAAGACCCGCAGAAATATCCGCCACACTTGCACCTTCCTTTTGTGCCTGCTTTACGTTTGAGTTCATGAATACCGTACAGCGAGTGCCGAGGTCAACCGGATTTTCGGCAAACAACGCCTCTTTTGCAAATTCTTCGGCAGAGTACCCGAGTGAATTGGCAAAGTTCTCAATAAACGAGCCACAGCCCGACGAGCAGGCCTCGTTGAGCATTATGGAATCGACGGCGCCGTTTTTCAGCTTTATGCACTTCATATCCTGTCCGCCTATATCAAGCACACAGTCTACATTTTTATCAAAAAATGAAGCGGCAGTGCAGTGCGCGATCGTTTCCACCTCGCCCTCATCCAAAGAAAATGCGGATTTCAAAAGCTCCTCACCGTAGCCTGTTGAACAAGATCTGACAATTTTCGCACCCGAGGGTAAATTTTTTTGCAACTCGCGCATTGCGTTTTTCGCTGTTTCAATGGGGTTGCCCTGATTGTTTGCGTAATATGAGAATAAAAGCTCTCCGCGCTCTCCAATAAGAGCCAATTTTGTTGTCGTGGAGCCTGCGTCGATGCCCAAAAAGCAGTTGCCCTCGTATCCCGACAACGACTGCTTTTCAACGACTGCCTTTTTGTGACGGGCACAAAACTCTTCATATTCTTTTTTGTCATTGAATAATGCTTCAAGGCGCGGCATTTCAAATGCTACCGCAACACCTTTTTCAAGGCGTTCTATCATGCTTGAAATATCGAGAGCATTTGCGTTTTCCGCTTCGAGCGCCGCGCCCATTGCGGCAAAAAGATGCGAATTTTCCGGGTCGACAACATTGTCGGGCGTGAGCTTCAGAGTGCGTATGAATGCTTTTTTCAGCTCCGGCATAAAGTGAAGCGGTCCGCCGAGGAACGCAACACACCCGCGAATGGGCTTTCCGCAGGCAAGACCGGAAATCGTCTGATTTACTACTGCCTGAAAAATCGATGCCGCAAGATCCGATTTTGTCGCGCCTTCATTTATGAGCGGCTGTATGTCCGTTTTTGCGAATACGCCGCATCTGGCGGCAATGGGATATATTTCATTGTAGCTTTCGGCGGCTTTGTTCAGCCCTTCGGCATCTGTTTGCAAAAGAGAAGCCATCTGGTCGATAAATGAGCCTGTTCCTCCGGCACATACGCCGTTCATTCTCTCTTCAAGACCGCCCGTAAAATATATGATTTTTGCGTCCTCGCCCCCAAGCTCAATGGCTACATCCGTCTGAGGCGCGACAGCTTTCAGCGCTGTGGCAACGGCAACGACCTCCTGCACAAATGCAATTCCGAGCGCTTTGCCGAGATTGATTGAGCCTGAGCCTGTGATTTTTATTTTCAGCAGGCAATCTGTGAGCGCTTCCTTTGCTTCTTTCATGAGCTCTGCCAGAGTCCCCTGAGTATTTGCCTGATGACGGCGGTATTTGCCGTATATTATATTATTGCCGTCATCAAGAATTACCAGCTTGACGGTAGTTGAACCGATGTCAATGCCGGCACGGTAAGTTTTCATAATAGGACTACCTCCCTGTGAATGTAAAAAAATATTATTAAACAAAAGTGCTTATCACACATTTCGTTTTGTTTTCTTTTTGCGTATAAATATGTACAAAATGCAGGACAAAAGCATGATTCCGAGCTGCACGCCTGCTGCTGTTAAAAATGTTGGCGATGTTACGTCGTGAGCGCTCATTCCCATTACGGAAAACGCTCCGATCATAGGCAGAAAGCCGAGTATCGTGCTTATTATGTATGTACCGTACGAAACTCCGCTTGCTCCGAAAAAAGCGCTGACAATATCGCTTGGCAAAAGCCCTGTGATACGTACCGTAAATGACAGGAAAAAGCTGTTTGTTGCGCCGTGTGCCTCGTTCAGCATATCGAGCTTAGGGTGCTTGACCAACAGTTTTTCTATATATTTGCCTCCCGCTTTTTTGCCTATGAAGTAGGGTATTGAAGTCATGACGACTGTGCCGAGTATATTAACGAGTATTGCATAAGGTATGGGAAATATAATGCCGCTTGCAGCATACAATATGCCGCAGTAAATGAAAACACAAAAGCTTTTCACGGCAAATATCAACAGCATGAATAATACAGCCGCTATCTTGTTTGCAGACGTGAATTTTGTGATCTGATCGGCAGTGATCTGTTCTCGGTATATCACGAAAAGAATAAACAGCGCGAGCATAAAAGCAGTGAAAAGAACGGCAAGCACCGTGTGTAAAGCTTTTCGTATATCAAATCGGCTTTTATTACTGTTTTTATCGTGCATCACTTTTAATTATATTTTCCTTTCTGCTTTTTTATTGTTGATTTGACGCACCGATTAATGCAAAATTGCCTTTGGCTTGCACATTGTATGCTTTAATTATAATCCCGAAAAAGCAATTCAACATTAATTCAATGTCAACTTTTGTTGAAAAACGGCTTTTTTTAAGTTATTATGTTGTCTGCTGCCCATGCAGAACGACCGTGAAGCGGCAACCCCCTCCGTCTATGTTTTCAACGGATATTTCTCCGTTTGAAACGGAAAGAATTTTCTTTACGAGAGCAAGCCCGAGTCCGTTCCCCTCATCCTTGTGCGGACTGTCGCCCTGATAAAACTTATCGAAAATATGCTTTTTTGCCTCATCCGAAATACCCGGACCGCTGTCTTCAATAGTAAATACAACATCGTTATTCTGCCTTGCAAGGCGTATGCAAATAAGTCCGCATTCGGGATTGAATTTGATTGCGTTGCCTATGAGGTTGTCCCATATATGGTGCATCATGCTTTCGTTGCCTGTATATTCGATACTGTCCATTTCCACGTCAAATTCGATGTCCTTTTTTGACCATGCAGGTTCAAGCGCAACGATTGATTGTCTTACCTGCTCGTCGAGACGGAACGTTGTCTGATTTGAGGGTATGGGCTGATTTTCTATTTTGGAAAGCAGAAGAATACTTCCCACAAGGTCGGACAGACGCTTTGTGTTGAACATGATTTTGCCCACGTACTGCTTTTGCTCGTCGCTGAGATTTTCATCCCCCTGCAGGAGTGTTGAATATCCCTCTATCGCGTTAATGGGAGTTTTGAATTCATGAGAAACGTTTGAAACGAAATCTGTCTGCAGAATTTCAATCGCGCCAAGCTCACTTGCCATAAGGTTGAAGCCGGAATATATCTCACGTATTTCCTTTGATGACGATTTTGTTTCAAGCCTTGTCGAAAAGTCGCCGTCTGCAACCTTTTCCATTGCACTCAGAAGCTTTTTGACAGGGTCAAAGAACCATTTCGACATAAATCCCGTTACAAGAAGCCCTATAATAAGGCTCGGCACTATAATTTCAAGCAGAACGGGTATTTTTACGTGAATCATATTATTGATGACACTCGAGAGCGTGTATGCAAGCATAATACAAACGATTATTTCGGCAGAAACCATAAATGTCATTCGCACACGCAGACTGAATTTATTGTTTTTCTGTTTTCGGATGCGTTCAAAAGCTTCTCTTGTTTTCATTGCTTTACCACCTTATAACCTACTCCGCGCATAGTGATTATCTTAAAATCTTTGTTGTTTCTGAAGCGCTCTCTGAGCCTTCCTATGTGAACGTCCACTGTGTGAGGATCGCTTTCGTTGTCGTATCCCCATATTTCGTCCATTAATTGCTGACGGGTGAATATTTTGCCGGGATATGACGCCATTTTGTAGAGCAGCATAAATTCCTTTTGAGGCAAAACGACAGATTCGCTTTCGGTGATTACGCTCAGAGAATCACATTCGAGAACCGTACTACCGATTACCTGCCTGCGTTCGTTTATCATTTGCGCACGGCGCAACAGCGCTCCCACACGCAACACCATTTCGTTTACGTTTATGGGCTTTATCATGTAATCGTCTGTCCCGGAAAGAAATCCCATGCGCATATCGTCAAATGCGTCTTTTGCCGTTATCATCATGACAGGCGTTGTGTTTGAGCTGTCGCGCAGCTCACGCACAAGCTCGTATCCGTCCATTACCGGCATCATTATGTCCGAAATAATGAGATCGTAATAATCGTTGTCCATTGCATCGAGAGCTTCCTTGCCGTTGGAAACGCCTTTTACAGTATAGCCGTTTTTCATAAGGACATGGGAAAAAAGCTGACGCAATTCTCTGTCATCCTCTGCGATTAAAATTTTAAGCATATATAAATCCTCCCGAACGGATAGTATCAGTTCTGCTTTCTTTTGCGTTTTTCTTCAAATGCACTGCGCATTTCCTTCAAGTGCTCGGAAATGGGGCGCTCTGTGTGAAGCGGACGGAAAAAGTGATATTTTTGCGCGTTTGCCTCATAATTTTTGCGGATATTTGCCTTTAATGTTTCATACTTTACTACAACGTTGTTTTCCTCGGCAAACGCTTTCAGCTTTGCGACAAGCTGTACCGAATGAGCTACGTCTATAATGAAAACGCCGAAGAAAAGCCCTATCACAAACGAGAACGCGAGGTTTTGCGAGAGCCAGTGTATCGCATCTAAAATATGCGGATGAATGAGAAAATAATAGAGCGCGCCCAGAATCGCCCATATAAGCGAGAATTTGGGACAGATGATGCCTTGAATGTTTCCCCATTCTTTTGTATAGTCCCACAAACGAACCTTTGTGACCTTCAAAGCAAGTATACCTGCGATGTATTCTATAACTGTCATACAGACTGCCATGCTCACAAACAAAAGAATTTTATTCCAAAAAGGGTCCTCAATGATGCTCCACCTTTCAAGTCCGGCAATCAGGTACAAAAAGCACAGCCCGACACCGTATAACGGAAGATACGGACCTGTGCAAAAGCCGGGATTGATCCATTTGCGCTCCGGATTGGCACTTGATATGAACCTGCGGAATAATACCTCAAGCACCCAGCCCGAAACCGAGCCCATAAAAAACAGAAACGCCAATTCTAAAAATAAATTCATATGAGTATACCTCCTGTTATTTCAGACAAAATTCATCAAATATATATATTATACCACATTTTTTGCAATCATGCCATCCCAAAGCCGAGAAACGTTATTTGACGAGCATAGTGTATTATATTGCAAAATACAACAATTTCATATATATTTTATACGAATTTTGTAAACTTAAATTCAACCTAAGTTCAACTATTGTTGATGTTCAGTTGAATTTGGGTTTATAATAATAAAGTAAAATATGTTGTAAAATGTGTTTTTTTTACTTTTTATTTCCATTTCGGGAGCAGACAAGGAGGATTTGCAAAATGAAGAACACGAAAATCGATGTAGGCGGAATAGTGGCGGGCGTAATTGAATTGCTTGTGGGCATATTGCTTTTGATAAGTCCGTTGGGCTTTACGAACGGCATAATAATTGCGGCAGGCGTTATTTTGTGTGCAGTGGGAATCAAGTTTATTGTGAACTATTTATGCATGGACGCTCTTTCGGCGGCAAAAAGCAAAGCAATGTTTAAGGGCTTGTTTTGCCTTGCTACGGGAGTATTCTGTATTCTGAAATACCGTTGGTTTGTTGCTACGTTTCCGATTCTGACGGTGATTTACGGTGTCATCATTTTATTGAGCGGACTCGGCAAGGTACAGCTTGCCGCAGATATGATACGCATGAAGCTGAGAAAATGGTTTTTGGCGGGAATCAGTGCGGTAATTACGATTGCGTGTTCGGTAGTCATACTCATGAATCCGTTTACTACAACAAAAATACTCTGGATATTCACGGGCGTTGCGTTGATAGTCGAAGCAGTGCTCGATATAGTCGTTGCAATATTTGACAGAGACGATAATAAGAACAATGAAAATGAAGAAGTCACAAACCAAGACAATAATTAAAATATTGAATACCGAAGTAACAAAAGATAGCTGATTGTACGGAAATAAATCAGTTTGGCGATGTAGCGCGATTGATAAACAAAAACATAAAAATCCTGCCGATGTTTTGTCGGCGGGATTTTTGTTTTGTGTACGGAATTATTGACTGTCAACTATATTTTTCATGAGATTGAATATGGATATTTTAATATCATGAGGCAGTTCCCGGTAAATTCTTTCAAATTCTCTATAATCAATGCAGTCGTTGCCGATACTTTTTTCTTCTTCAAAAAATTCAGATAAGGTAATACCGAAAGCATTACATATGGATTGTAATGTAACAATGGAAGGCAATGTCTCGCGGTTAAACATATTTGTAATTGTTGATTGCGGCAGACCTGCTTCAACGGAAAGGCGATAGACCGACCAATTTCTGTTTATTCTGAGTTGGTTTATTTTTTTTAATATATCCATAGGCCTAAACCCTCCTTTTGTATTTATTATAATACACATCTGTAAAATATTATTTACCCAAATGTATTGACAATACTATACATTTGTAGTATAATAATGCTGAAATATGATTCAATTTATCATATTTCGGATAAGGAGGAGAGATTTTAATGGAAAACAATCAGGAAACAGTAAATGCTCAGCCCACGGCGACTAAATTTTGCAGAGAATGCGGCTAAAAGATTGCTGCAAAGGCTGAAATTTGTCCCAAATGCGGATGTAGAGTTGAGGCGGCTTCTGCTACGGCAATACCGCAGATTGTAATCAATAACAGCAATGAAAATTCGAATCAGAATCAAAACGTGAATCAAATGGCTACTATGATTGGAATAAGGCAAAGAAATAAATGGGTTGCATTTTTCTTATGCTTGTTTTTGGGATTTTTGGGAGCACACAAATTCTACGAAGGCAAGGCGGGTTTGGGAATTCTATACATTCTTACAATCGGCTTGTTTGGCATAGGCGTTTTTATCGATTTAATTGTGATTTTGTGTAAACCCAATCCGTATTATGTAAAATAAAAGAAGATAATGAGATATGAAAAGTATGTTTGAAAATAATGAGTTTTTTACCGATGTAAAGAATAACCCACATAATGTAAAGGTTGAAGTGAAAGCACCTAAAGCGGAAAGCAATATTTTGTTTGGGCTTATTTCGATTATCAGTTCTGTAATTGATTTTTGCATTATGTTCGGCGGATATTTTGTTTTAAACTTTGCAACCGAAATTACCGAACGCCCACTTCATAATGTCAAGCTAATGGTTTATACGGCAATCATTGTATTTTCATTATCAGCCATAATTTTTGGAATAATCGGAATTGCCGATTTTTTTAAAAAGAAAAAATCAAGTACATCAATGACCGTGAGTACCGTAATTTCGATTTTGGGACTTATATTGGGTGCCGTAACGGTTATTATGAGTTTTGTGTTCTTTTTTAATTAATAAAGCTTAGACAGTCTCGCTTTTTATGGGTGAGGCTGTTTTTTTATGTTAATGACCGAGGATGATACCGTACAGAGACTGCTGAGGTCAATGCAACCGTGCGAGTCACAATAATAAATGCGCGGGAGAATAAATCGCCGCAAGCTGAATATAATTGAAAAGACAGATTTCCATTGAAACCTGTCTTTTATGTCTTATGGCAATAAAAAGATATTTTGCGTTTGGGGTTTATGACTTTGAACCTGCACAATCACGTAATAAATGATTGGGATTTCGTTTTTGGGTGGCAAATCCGAACCCTCACTTTCTTCCGAGCGCTTTTCACTATTACTTATTACCTGCCAAAAGCCCGAATGTGCGGACAAGTGAATAGTGAAGCTGTAAAAAGTAAAAATCCCGAATACTTGTGTATTCGGGATTTTTGGTACGCCCAAAGGGATTCGAACCCCCGGTCTTTCGGTTCGTAGCCGAACGCTTTATCCGCTAAGCTATGGGCGCTCATGTTCAAATTGCAAGTAATATGATACTATATATTGTCGATTTTGTCAAGTGTTTTTTTTAATTTTTGCCGGGCTGTTTTCAACTTGCCCCACATTCATCCGGAAATTGACCGTTATAAAATACTTGCAAATATACACTAAAAGTGATATAATTGAAAATAAAACTTCAAATAATCCGACATCTCAAAATCCGCATATTAAACGGGAGGATACAGAATATATGATGAAAATTGACGCAACGGTACGACGTGAAAGCATTTATGTGGCAGGCTGGATAGTTTTGCTCAGCGTATTGATGCAGGCTGTATTCATTATAATCGGTAAATGGGATTATACGGTGCTTTGCGGCAATTTGCTCGGAGGCGCTGCTTCATTTGCAAATTTTCTTCTTCTGGGCATAACAGTGCAGAAGGCAGTTGCAATGGAAGAAAAGCAGGCGGCAAATGCAATGAAGCTTTCACAGACGCTCAGACTGCTTATGATTTTTATTGCGGCAGTCCTCGGTGCCGTGCTTGAGTGCTTCAATATATGGGCAACAATTATTCCGATATTCTTTGTGCGCATTGCAATTGCATTCAGACCGCTTTTCGGCAAAAAGGATTCGGAAAACAAACCCGACTCTGAAGATAAATCGGATTCATGATGTTTGTCCGGCACACGGTATATAAAAATATGTGTGTGTCGGCATTGAAACGGACAAGCTCGCCCGAAACATTGCGGTCGCGAGAGCGTTTCATTGAAATATTGTTGTAACGGAGACTTGATTGTATGAAAAAAAGCAATAACAAACGCTTTTTGGCGGTTGATATTCTACTTCTTATTCTGACGGTGCTGCCTATTGTGTTTGCGATAGTGCTCAAGGTGCTGACGGAGCCGCCAGCAGACGGAATACAGATAACGGGCGCGCGCATTTTCTTTACGGTGCATATGCCTGTTCAGGATTGGTATATAACGGAAGCCCAGATCAATTCGTGGCTTGTTATAATATCGGTATTTTTCCTGTGCCTTTACATGACTCACGGCATAAAACAGAAGCCCAACAGCAAAAGACAGCACATTGCGGAATGGGCTGTTGAGAAAACGGAATCACTCGTAAAGGAAAACATGGGTGAGTATTTTGCGGGCTTTGCTCCGTTTATTGCGGCTGTCATATTGCTTTCGGCATTTTCGAGCTTACTTTCGTTGTGCGGACTTTTCCCGCCGACATCCGACCTCAATATAGTCGGGGGCTGGGCTGTGCTCGTGTTTGTTCTTATTACATATTATACGTGCAAATGCGGTCCGCTTCATTACCTTAAGAGCTTTGCAGAGCCTGTGCCGCTCCTTGCACCGCTCAACATTATAAGCGAGGTGGCAACTCCGCTTTCAATGGCTTTCCGTCATTACGGAAACATTCTTTCGGGTACTGTTATTTCAGTGCTTGTAGGGGCAGGCTTGCAGGGGCTTTCATCTCTTGTGCTCGGCTGGCTCCCGGGAGTGCTCGGTGATATACCTTTCCTTCGGATTGGTTTACCTGCCGTTTTATCTGTTTACTTTGACGTATTCAGCGGCTGCTTGCAGGCTTACATATTTGCAATGCTCACAATGCTTTACGTTTCGAACGGATTCCCGGCTGATGATTATGAAAAACGTAAATTGCGCAAAAATACAAAACACGCGTAAATTATCAAAATATATATATATTAAATACGGAGGATATTATTTATGTTGGAAATTGCTATTGGTATAATTTTGGGATGCTGTGCGCTGGGCGCCGGCGTGGCTATGATAGCAGGTATTGGCCCCGGTATCGGTGAAGGAAATGCGGTTGCAAAGGCGTGCGAGGCGATAGGTCGTCAGCCTGAATGCAAAGGCCCTGTAACGACAACCATGCTTATGGGATGCGCTGTTGCGGAAACAACGGGTCTTTATGCTCTTGTTATTGCAATATTGCTCATATTCGTTGCACCCAATATGCTTGTAAACATTCTTATTAAAACGATAGGCTGAAATACGCACGAATGTATTTATATGCTTTGGCTTTTTGCCTAAGCATCAGATGAGATGCGATAGCCGAATTATTCGGCTTTGAAGAAAGGACAGCCTCCCCAAAACGGAGGCAGGTGATTTATATGCAGACATTGGAAATCATATCCGTCAATATCTGGAATATGCTGATTTCCCTGTGCAATCTGCTGCTGCTTTTTCTTATACTGAAGAAATTTTTGTATAAGCCTATAAATAAGGTTCTCAGTGAGCGCCGCGCGGCAATAGACGAACAGTATACAGCCGCCGAGGAGGCTGAGCGAAAGGCACTCGAATCCAAAGAAAAATGGGATCAGAAAATGCTCTCTGCCGACGAAGAGGCCGATTCTATAATGAAGAACGCAGTCGTAAGCGCACAACGCAGAAGCGATAAGATCGTTGAAGAGGCAAAGGAAAAGGCCGATGACATGATCCGTCAGGCGGAATCCGAAGCACGGCTTGAAATGAAAAAGGCGCAGGCAGGGATAAAGAAAGAAATCGTGAATGTTTCTGCGGCACTTACGGAGAAAATGCTTAACCGCGAAATTAACGGCGAAGACCACAGAGAGCTTATCGACTCTTTTATAAACGAAATAGGTGAAGACGATGACGCAGATGAGTAAGGAATACGCAACAGCGCTGTTTCAGCTTGCGGCGGAAAATCATACGGAATCTCAGATTTTAGAGGCGCTTAAAACGGTATCCGGCGTATTAAAGGAAAATCCGGATTATGTTGATTTTTTGTCATCGCCGGGAATATCCAAGAATGAACGTCTTGATTCCGTAAAAGCCGCTTTTGAGGGCAGGATTCCGGAATATGTGCTGTCATTTGTACAGCTTCTGTGCGAACGCTCGCGCGTGAGAGCGTTTGACGACTGCTTGAATGAATATGAGCAGTTGTATAATGCTTCAAAGCAAATATCAGAGGCTTATGTGACAAGCGCTGTGGAGCTTACCGATGACGAAAAGAAAAAGCTGAAGCTTAAGCTGGAAAAAATGAGCGGAAAATCCCTTATTCTTAAATGCGCTGTGGATAAGTCCGTTTTGGGCGGAGTAATAGTAAAAATGGACGGGAAGATTATGGACGGAAGTCTTAAACACCGTCTCGAGGAAGTAAAGGAAGTGATCGGCGAATGAACACAAGACCTGATGAAATCAGCAGTATTATAAAAGAGCAGATAAAAAATTATAAATCAAGGATAGAAATGCAGGAAACGGGCACCGTTATTCTCGTAGGCGACGGTATTGCAAGAGTATACGGACTTCGTGAATGTATGGCAAGCGAGCTTCTGGAATTTGATGACGGAAGCTTCGGCATGGCGCAGAATCTTGAGGACGAGATTGTTTCGGTAGCTATATTGTCGGACAAAAATGATATAAGAGAGGGCACGACCGTTCGCAGGACAGGCAAGGTAGTATCAGTGCCTGTCGGTGAGGAGCTGCTCGGCAGAGTAGTTGACGCTCTCGGAAATCCGATAGACGGCAAAGGCCCCATATATTGTACCGAGACGCGCCCGATTGAGTCGGAAGCGCCCGGAATAATAGAAAGAAAAAGCGTATCTGTTCCGCTTCAGACGGGCATAAAGGCAATCGACAGTATGATACCTATCGGACGCGGTCAGCGTGAGCTTATAATAGGCGACCGTCAGACGGGTAAGACGGAGATTGCAATTGATACGATTATTAATCAAAAAAACAGCGACGTTCTTTGTATTTATGTTGCGATAGGACAAAAGAGTACATCGGTAGTTCAGCTTGCAAACGAGCTTTCAAGAGCGGGCGCAATGGAATATACGATAATTGTTTCGGCTTCGGCATCGGAAAGCGCTCCGTTGCAGTATATAGCTCCGTATTCGGGCTGTGCCATGGCTGAATATTTCAGAGCTAAGGGCAAGGATGTTCTCATAGTATATGACGACCTTTCAAAGCACGCGGTAGCATACAGAGCACTTTCGCTTTTGATTCGCCGTCCTCCGGGCAGAGAAGCATATCCGGGAGACGTATTCTATCTTCACTCAAGACTGCTTGAACGTGCGGCGTGCGTTGCACCGGAATACGGCGGCGGCTCCATAACGGCTCTGCCTATAATCGAAACACAGGCAGGCGACGTTTCGGCATATATCCCGACGAATGTAATATCGATTACAGACGGACAGATATTCCTTGAAACAGAACTTTTCCACGCAGGAATAATGCCTGCCATAAACCCGGGTATTTCTGTCAGCCGTGTAGGCGGCTCGGCTCAGCTCAAGGGCATGAAAAAGGTTTCGGGCGAGCTCAAGCTTTTGTACTCGCAGTACAGAGAATTGCAGTCGTTTGCTCAGTTCGGAAGCGATCTTGACGCAGATACAAAGGCACGTCTCGCACTCGGAGAAAGAATAGTGGAGGTTCTCAAGCAGAAGCGCAATTCGCCTGTAAGAGTAGGCTGTCAGGTGGCTATTGTTTATGCCGTTATAAACGGTTATCTCAACGATATTCCTGTAAAAAAGGTAAACGAATACGAGCAGCTGCTTTTTGACAAGCTTGAAAATGAAAAACAAGATCTCCTGGAAAGAATAGAACAGGGATTTTTCGATGAATGCGATATTGAAGAGCTTAAATCGGCTTTGAATGAAATGCAGAGGTGATAAACGTTGGGCGCAGATACAAAAAGTCTCCGCAACCGAATCAAAAGCGTAGATTCCACACTGCATCTTACAAAGGCAATGGGGCTTGTGGCGTCCTCCAAAATACGCCGCGCGGCAGATATGATGAATAAAGGCCGCGAATACGCCGAAGCTGTAAGGAATGCCGTGGCACTGCTTGTGGCTTGTCCCGAATGCACAAAAAGCCCTTTTATGCAGAAAAGAGCCGGCTCAAGAACAAGAATAATTGTAATAGCCGGCGACAGAGGTCTTGCGGGCGGATATAATGCAAACGTATTCCGCATGGCAAAGAATTATCCGGATGCCGAATTTATTGCAATAGGCAAGCGTGCCTGTGACAGATATTCCGACAACACAGTATCTTCGGAGCATTTTTCGTATTCGGATGCCATTGATATGTCTCGCGGACTGTGCGCTGATTTTGCAGAGGGCAAATTTGACAGACTCGGTATTATCAGCACAAAATATGTTTCGGTTTTGAACCAGGAAGCTCAGATTGAGTGGGTGCTTCCGCTTGAAAGGTCTGAGGAGAAGAAAACGCAAAGTGTTCTTTTTGAACCGGACGAGCTTTTCATTCTCAACGAGGCTGTACCCGAATATGTTGCAGGTATAATAATTGCGGCTGTAAGAGAAAGCTTTGCCTGCGAGGTCGCGGCAAGAAGAACGGCTATGGATTCTGCCGGCAAGAATGCACAGCAGATGATAGACGATCTGCAGCTTGCATATAACAGAGCGCGTCAGGGCGCTATTACTCAGGAAATTACTGAAATTGTCGCGGGAAGCGGTAGCTGATGTTTTCGCGGCACATAAATTCTCATTGAAAAGGAGGAATATATTTTGGCAAACGAACAAAAAGGCGTTGTCTGCCAGGTTATGGGACCTGTTGTAGACGTTCGCTTTGAAGAGGGCTGTCTGCCTGCTATATATAATGCGCTCAAGATTCCGATAGGAGAAAGAACGCTTACTGTTGAGGTGGCTCAGCATATCGGCGACAATACGGCAAGATGTATTGCCATGGCGTCAACGGACGGCTTGAAAAGAGGCACTCCCGTAACAGATACGGGCAAAGCTATCAGCGTTCCGGTAGGCAGAGAAACTCTGGGCAGAATATTCAACGTTCTCGGCGATACTGTGGACAATATGCCTGCTCCGCAAACGGAAGAACGCTGGAACATACACCGTCAGGCTCCCTCATATGACGAGCTTTCGACTTCTACGGAAATTCTCGAAACGGGAATAAAGGTCATTGACCTTATATGCCCTTACTCAAAAGGCGGAAAGATAGGTCTTTTCGGCGGCGCGGGAGTCGGCAAGACGGTTCTTATTATGGAGCTGATAAATAACATTGCAAAACAACACGGAGGTCTTTCCGTATTCACGGGCGTAGGTGAACGTACTCGTGAGGGCAACGACCTTTATAACGAAATGAAGCAGTCGGGAGTTCTCGGCAATACGGCGCTTGTTTACGGACAGATGAACGAGCCGCCGGGCGCAAGAATGAGAGTTGCGCTTTCGGGACTTACAATGGCGGAATATTTCCGTGATACCGAAGGTCAGGATGTGCTTTTGTTTATAGATAACATTTTCCGTTTCACTCAGGCAGGAAGCGAAGTATCGGCTCTTCTCGGAAGAATGCCTTCCGCGGTAGGCTATCAGCCTACTCTTGCAAACGAAATGGGTGCTTTGCAGGAAAGAATCACATCCACAAAGAAAGGCTCTATAACATCGGTACAGGCGGTATACGTTCCTGCGGATGACCTTACAGACCCTGCACCTGCAACAACATTTGCGCATCTTGACGCTACAACCGTTTTGTCGAGAAGCATTTCGTCACAGGGAATTTATCCTGCCGTTGACCCGCTTGAATCAACAAGCAGAATACTTTCGGCAGAGATACTCGGCGAGGAGCATTACAATACGGCGCGAGAGGTTCAGAGAATATTGCAGAGATATAAGGAATTGATGGATATAATCGCAATCATGGGTATGGATGAGCTTTCCGATGAAGATAAGCTGCTTGTTCAGAGAGCAAGAAAAATACAGAGATTCCTTTCTCAGCCGTTCTATGTTTCGGAGAAGTTTAACGGTTTCCCGGGCAAATATGTGCCGCTCTCGGAAACAATAAGAGGATTTAAGGAAATAATTGAAGGTTTGCATGACGATTTGCCTGAGTCGGCGTTCCTGTTTGTGGGAACTATCGATGAAGCAGTCGAAAAGGCAAAAAAGGCATCGCTATGAAAACGTTTGAATTGACAGTCTCATCTCCTGACGGAAATTTGTTCAAGGGCCCCGCAGTAATGCTTACCTTGAGAGGTCAGGAGGGAGATCTTGCGATAATGGCGGAACACATTCCGTTTATTACAACGGTAAAACCGTGCGTATGCAATATAGAGCTTGAAGACGGCGAGCGTAAATCGGGCAGGACCAACGGAGGACTTCTCACGGTGTCCGATGACGGTGTGACGCTGCTTTCGGGAAGCTTTTGCTGGGAATAGTACGTGTGATATTTATTTGACAAATCACAGCCGTACATCGTGTTTTTGTGCGGCTTATGCCTTAAGACGCTATTTTATTCAAAAAGGAGGAAATCTTTGCTCAACGGATGTGCTTGATGATTATTCAAGGCACATATTCAGGTTGAAAAATGATATTCATATTTTCTTGGTTGTCGTTGGGGGACACAAAGATGAAGCATGACAATGAAAATATTACTTTTAAGCTGCTTGACAGGTAACGGACATAACAGTGCGGCTTGTGCTGTTAAAAAAGAACTTGAAAAGCGCGGCGTGGAAAGCGTAATAAAAGACCCTGTTTCTTTCAGAAGCGAAAGGGCAATGAGGATGGTTACGTCTACATACAATAACATGATACGCAAGATGCCTAAAGTGTACGGAGCTGTTTACAAGGCAGGCGTTTTGTATGATTCAACAGGACTTACTTCTCCGGTATATCGTATAAATGCGGGATATGCCAAAAGGCTGAATACATATATCGAGGAAAACGGTATCGATGCGGTTATATGCACTCATCTGTTCGGAATGCTTGCAATGACGGCGATAAAGAGAAAAATAGGCAGTAAAGTGCCTGCATACGGCGTGCTGACGGATTATACGAATATCCCGTTCCTGCCCGAAACAGATATTGACGGATATTTTGTTCCGCACGAGGATATAAAGGAACAGCTTGTTCAAAGGGAAATGGCGGCTGAAAAAATATATTGCACAGGAATCCCCGTCGATATGAAATTCGCCGAGCACTATGAAAAGCATCAGGCTCGTGAAATGCTCGGTATGCCGCAGGACAAAAAGATATTTTTGATTATGACGGGCGGCGTAGGCTGTGAGAATATGATCAAGCTGTGCAATGACTTGATGAAGCGCAATATCGAAAATTCGGTAATATATGTTCTTGTCGGAAAGAATGAGGTAATGAAAAACAAGCTCGACGAGAAGTATTCATCGACGGGATGCGTTTTTACGGTGCCGTTTACGGACAAGGTCAACGTTTATATGTGTGCCGCCGATGTTATGCTCTCAAAATCCGGCGGATTGTCAAGCACGGAGGCGGCTGTGGCAAACATACCGTTTGTCTCCGTAAAGTCGATACCGGGCTGCGAAACGGAAAATGCACGTTTTTTCACTACAAAAGGAATGTCTCTTAACGCGGATTCGGATAAGCAGGCTATCGATTACGCCTGTGAGCTTGCGTTTGATAAGGAAAAGGCAGACAATATGATTCTTGCACAGCGCGAGAATATAAATCCGAATGCGGCACGCGATATAGTTGACTTGGTGCTTGGTCATGCCTGAAAATGTTTTGATGCTGTGGTTCATTTACATAATAGGCGGATATTTGCTCGGAGGAGTGATGTTTTGCCGTATTATACCGAAGTGGATATTGAAAAAGGACATATGCGAATTAAGTCCGGACCACAACCCGGGAGCGGCAAATGCCTTTATGATATGCGGCGTTCCGACAGGTATGCTGTGCCTTATTTTGGATATGCTGAAAGGTTTTTTGCCTGTATATTTGGCATTGAGAACTCTCGGCACGGAGAATATTCTGTTTGCGGCTGTAATGGCGGCACCTGTTTTGGGTCATGCAACGGCACCGTTTGACCGTTCACACGGCGGAAAATGTATAGCCACATCGTTTGGCGAGACGCTTGCTGTTTTGCCTGCGACGAATATAGGACTTATACTTGCGGGACTTTATATTTTGTTTTCAACAGTCCTTAAAATCAATTCACACAGGAAAAGAAGCATAGCGGCATTTGCGGTGTTCGGTATTTTAGCCGGGATAATGCTTTTCTACCGCAGACAGTATTCACTTGCGGCGGGATTTATAAGCATTTCGTGCATCGCGATTGTAAAGCACTTGAAAAGATTTTCTCATGAGGAGGAAAGCGTTGCCGATACGGCTGATGCGCAAAACGATGAAAGATAATTAATTAAAGTTTGTTATGATGAAAAAATCAAAGCAGGCGGACGAGGGATTTGTTCGCCTGCTTTTATTTTTTATCGTACACGGGACAGCTGACTGTAATCTTTTGATGATTTTGAAAAAAACGGCTATAAAACATTATCTAAATTTATCACTTATAATTATTATTGCCATTTTTTATATCATACAATTTGAATCGATAAAATAAAATCAAGCAGATATAATATCAAATTAAACGTATTTATGCTGAAAAAACGTATTTTTGGCAAGGAAAACCCGTTCTGAAACAAGAAACAGACCGAAAAGATAAATGAATATCAAAAATAAATGAATTTGTAATTTTGTAATAAAAACATGTTTACAATATATTTAACGTATGCTATAATATAAGTGATCATGACTGTACCCCATATGAAATAATAACTTTTATGAAAGGGGGACTATTATGGTACAGTACATAAAGCACGAATTGAAGAAGATCTTTTTAAGGTGGGAGACGTGGGTAGTGCTCGCAATATGCTTTGCCGTGGTTCTTGCCGGGACAATCGAAACACTGAGCTGCTTCCCGGACAGATTTATCGAAACCGCAAAACCGCGTTATCATAGAAGTATGCTCAGATCGTTCGGAACGGGGCAGATATGGTTATTATTTCTGGGCTTTATTGCAGCGTCAATACCGTGTGCGTGCTCTTATTTTGAAGAGAATACTAATAAATCGGATATAATCCTTATTTCAAAGATAGGACGCACACAATATTATCTGAGTAAATTTATAGTGACTGCCATTGTGGGTTTTATTATAGCTGTTTTGCCGTTGGCTATTCATTATGTGCTGTGTATGATAGCAGTGCCCGGCAAAGAAGCTCTTATACTTGTGACGGATGTTTACGCCAATGGTGACTCGATCATTGAGGACACAACAATATTTACTCGGCTTTTTATGAATCATCCCGATCTTACTGCGTTTGTTCATATCGGAATATTCGGATTATGGGGCATGATGCTGACATTATTTACATATACGATCTCATTGTTCTTCAGAAAAAAATTAATTCTGAATCTTGTAATTTCAACAATTTTGAGTTTGGCGTTTGAGCTTTTGCTTAACTCGTTCAAACTGTGGAATTTGGAAGTGTATTCTTATTTAAATCCCGGACCGGGATCATACAATACAAATTTTCCCGCATTTATGATATTGTGGTGTGCTTTTATGCTGATTAATGTTATTATGCTTGCCGTTAAAATCAAAGCAAAGAAGGATATTTTATAATGAAGATAAACCGAAGCATAAATAATTTTGTAAGGATAGACGAATTGATGCTTATTTTAGCCGTGTATATATTATACACTGTTATGATAACACTCACGGCGTCTGACCTTACGGACTCCATGTATTCATCATTTACATATTATATTTTTGTACATTTCATATTATTGCCATGCTATTTGTTTTTTATAGGCAGGCATGATACGTATGTAACTTCATTTTATTGCTACAACAGGTTCAAAACACCTGTAAATGCCTTTTTGACGAGAATATGTTATCTTCTTATCGAAAATATACTTTTTATATTTCCGTATATTGTTTTAATATTTATATTTGCCATGGCATCTGATGTAAATGTTACTGCCATAGGGCTTTTGCTGTGCGGATTGAATGCGGCGCTGTCTTTCCTTGTGGTGGGCATTGTTTCATGCTTTATAAGCGTAAAATGGAGAATAGATTATTTGGGATTTTTTGTGTGCTATTTGATATTATGTGTTGATTATTTGCTTACGAGCGGAATGCTTATGGTGGATTTTTCATTTTATTATGTTCCAATGTTGGAGGTATTTATATTTTCCGATACATTGATGATATTGAAGTCCGTATTATTTTCATTTATAAAGGTGGTGGTTGCTTTTGGAGTCACGTATTCGGTGTTCAAAATCAAGGTTAAAAACGTTAAAGAATGTATTAATACAAAATAAGAGTGCGTATCGGAACACGCTGTATGGACTTGTGTTGGGCGTTATTCTTACATTGTTCGGAATCAATAATGCGCCTGAAAACGTTGAGCTGTTGTCGTTTGGAATGATAGGCTCATCATTGAGTGAGGGTAAACTCGGAATTTTTGAATTGATTCTTTTTACTTTGCCGCTTTTGGTTAATCTTACACTGTTTGGAACCGTTATTGAAACGGATATGAATGAAACCGGGATATTCCTGTTTATACGTTCGCACAACAGAAAGAAACGTATGGCAGAGCAGATGCTTGTAGTGCTTTCGGCTTCGGTGCTGTTTGATATTCTGACTTTTGTACCGCTCATCATCGGTTCGGCTATATGGGGAATACCTGTTTACAGCTTTTCCACACTTATGACGGTGATATTGAGCTGGCTTGCGTGTACGGTGCTGTGTCATTGTATGTTTGTGCTTGTCATGAATGTTATGACGGTTAAATTTCCCATGATACCGTGCTTACTTTTTATGTGTGTTTTATATGCTTCGGGCCACGTTGTAATGGCATATATGCCAAAAACATTAAACGGAATAATTGCGGCGTTGCACCCGTCTGTGCAGGCAATTATAGGGGCACATAACATAGAATGTCTGCAAAATATGTTCCCGTATTACTTTGTAAACAACATACAGTATTTTACTGTTTATTATTCTGCCGCTTATTCGTGCTGCGTGATTATTCTGACAATTGTTATCGGCATGAGAATTATAAAAAAACATGATTTTTTGAATTGATATGAGGTAAAGTTTGAAAGATAAATCTTTCAAACCCGTTTTGTGGCTTTCGCCATCGGAGCGATGGCGATTTTGCTCCGCAAAACCGGCCCCAATTCCGTAAGAAAGGAAGCTTTCGCAAGCGAAAGCTATGGTTGTAAAGATGAATAAAATAATTGTAAAAGACGTTAATAAATCCATTAAAGGCAAAAAAATACTCAACAATATAAATCTTGAGCTTGAAGGCGGACTTGTGCATGGTTTTTTCGGGCGTAATGCCTCGGGAAAAACGATGCTTTTCAGGGCGATTGCAGGACTCATAACGGTTGATGAGGGGATGATAGATGTTTTCGGAAAACGCATTACCGATGACAATTCTTTCCCCGACAATATGGGAATAATGATTGAAAATATAGGCTTGTGGAAGCAGCTTACCGGAATGGAAACTCTCAGGCTTATTGCCGATATAAGGAATGTTATCGGTACGGATGAAATAAGAAATGCGCTTGAAAGAGTAGGGCTTGACCCCGACGATAAGAGAAAATACAAAGCGTATTCAATGGGAATGCGCCAAAAGCTTGTGCTTGCGCAGGCAATAATGGAAAAACCGGACCTGCTTATTCTCGATGAACCGACAAACGGGTTTGATGAACAGGCTGTCGAGCTTTTTCAAAAGATAATTGCCGAGGAAAAGGCACGCGGTGCAACCTGTCTTATTGCCACGCACCAAAAGGATGATATTAAAGAACTGTGCGATAAGGTATATAACATTAAAGAGGGCTGTTGTACAGAGGTCTCAAAGGAGGAATGGTAATGAAAATCAAAATAATATGTATACTCCTTTCGGCAGTATTTCTGATAGCCGGAATTTCGATAGCCGTATCATACAGGGCAGGACTGAAAACCGCCGATTTGTCGGATGAGGCATTGGCAAATTTTAGTGTAGATTATTTATTGAGCGGAGAAAACAACAGCTCTTTGACGCAAATTTCAGCTCAAGATATTGTGCAAAATTCAGATGCGATTTATTTGGTTGAGGCAACGGGAAACAGAACTCTCTCGGAAAATGAAATATTGTCGGAAGTAACAGTAAAACATTGCTTTAAGCAATATAAAGACATCAAGGAAAATGAAACAATATACATATACGAGCCTGTAAAAGTAAATATTTACAAAAGAAACAGAACTGTCGGCGGAACTGTCTCCGGGGGATCCATATTGTTAAGTAATTTTAATATTATGGAAAAAAACAAGACATATATAGTGTTCCTGAAATTTTTCGAACGCCCGGAAGAATATTATAATTACAGCGAACGTGAGCAGAGAACATTTCTCTTTACGGAAAAAATGTGGGATTATTCCCTTGTGAGACTGATGTGAATTGCTTGGTGATAAATATAGATTCCACTGTCAGATTTTACAATGAAATACGAGAATACGACTATATAACTCATAGCAAAGAACGTGCCGCCTCGTATTCCAAGCTTCAAAAAGAGCTTTTTGAAATAATAGACTATAAATATGAACAGTGAGGGACCGTTTGCCGGTTTTGCAATAAATTAATTATAAAATATAACATATTTTCAAAAGAACGGGCGGACGGGATATTTGTCCGCCTGTTCACTTTGGTTTAACTTTAGATATTAAAAACATTATTTTCTGAAAAATTTTAAATATTATATTAAAAAACCATTGACAAAATCGATGACGGGTTGTTAATTGACAATTAAATATAAATTTCAATGCTTCTGTAAAACACAAAAAGCATACCGGCGAATATTTGCCCATACCCCATAATTAAAAACCGAACCATACATTCCAAATAGTTTCTTGAAAAAGCCCGCAAAATATGGTAATATAAGAGTACAGAACAATAATGTCTTTAGTGTGCCTTTAGGGCAGTATGGTACAATCTTATTATATTCAGGAAAGGAGAAAATCAATGAGACTGTTGGTAGCAGAAGATGATCCGAAGCTATTGAAAACGCTTGTTCATTTATTTGAATTAAATCACTATTTGACAGACGGCGTGAACAACGGAAGCGATGCGCTCGAGTATGCCTTGACCGGGGAATATGACGGTCTTGTATTTGATATTATGATGCCGGGAATGGACGGCGTAACGGTTTTGAAGAAGCTCAGGCAAGCAGGCATTACTACACCCGCGTTATTTCTTACAGCGAAAACCGAAACATATCAAAGAGTAGAGGGACTTGATGCCGGTGCGGACGATTATTTGCCCAAACCTTTTTCCACGCCCGAGCTTTTGGCAAGAGTGCGCGCAATGCTGCGCAGAAAAGACAACTTCACGCCGGATATTCTTGAATATAACGGTTTGCAGCTCAACCGCTCCACATATGAATTGAACTTTGACGGAAAAATCCGTTCATTAAGCGGCAAGGAATTTCAGGTTATGGAGATGCTGATGCAAAGGCCCGGAATGGTGGTTACAACGGAGCAATTCGTTACACACGTTTGGGGGTGGGAGACAAACGTTGATACGAGTGTTGTATGGGTTCATATATCAAATATCAGGAAAAAGATAGAAGCTATCGGTGCAAACGTAGGAATCAGGTTTGTCAGAAATGCCGGATATGTTTTGGAGGAGAACAAATGATATATCGGCTTCAAAGAAAATTTATTTTAATCAGCGTTGTTTCTGTTTTTGCGGTCATTATTTTGATGTTCGGCTTAATGACGGCATTCAGTATATCTTCTATGAATAGAACATTGGACCTTCTTGCCGATAAAGTCTCTGCAGGCGGAGGACAATTTCCGGATCTGTTCGGTAATAACAGATTATCAAGACCCAATAAGGCGGACGACCCGCGAGGTAACGGTTATATAACACCCGAAACAAGATTTTCAACACGTTATTTTACTGTTTTTTTGGACAGCGAGGGCGATGTCCAAAATACCAATACAGACTTTATTTATTCCGTAAGCGAGGATAAGGCTGTTGAATATGCACAAAGCGTAATGAATAAAGATAAAACGAGCGGGTGGCTTTCAAATTATCGTTATAACATATATAATACGGATTACGGTAAAGCTGTGGTATTTATAGACGGAAGCACAAACCTTGCGTCGCTTTATCAGAGCATTATCATTTCCGCAGTAGTTTTGTTTGGGTGCGCTTTTCTTGTACTTGTTTTGATCACTCTGCTTTCAAAGCGTGTGGTTAAGCCGATTGCCGAAAGCTACGAAAAGCAGAAGCAGTTTATTACCGATGCCAATCATGAACTGAAAACTCCGCTTACATTGATACTTGCCAATCTGGATATTGCCGAAGCAGAGCTTGGTAATAATGAATGGCTTGACGACATTCGCATTGAAGGAAAGCGAATGACCGAGCTTGTCAATCAATTAGTCGCTCTTTCCCGTATGGATGAAAACGAACAGAAAATCGATGCGATTCAACTCCAACTCAGCGATATTGTTGCTGATACGGTATCTGATTTCAGTGTACTTGCCTCAGAAAACGAGAAAACACTGTCTGCCGAAATTGAACCGTCTGTCACTTTAACGGGAGATGAAACGCTTATACGCAGACTGCTGTCTATTCTTTTGGACAACGCGTTGAAATACTGTGATGCAGGCGGTGAGATAACGGTTTCATTAAAGCGAAAGCATCATATTGTCTTGACTGTTGAAAACACTTATAAGGATATAGATAACTTGGAGCTTGACCGCTTGTTTGACAGGTTTTATCGCGCCGACAAGGCGAGAACTTTTACGGGAGGCTACGGAGTAGGACTTTCCATTGCAAAATCCATTGTCGAAAAGCATCACGGAGAGATTACCGCTTACAAAAAGGACAGTACGCATATAGGCTTTAAGGTCGTTGTAAGGTAATGATCGTTATTTTTGAAGAGATCACAAAAAGTGGTCTCTTTTTGTTTTAATGCCGACTTCATAAATCCTTCACAGCATTCTTTAGTGTGTCTTTAGGGTGAAATTGTATAATTTCAACATCAACGGGAAAGCCGTGAGGAGGAATTTATATGTATATCATTAAGAACGCATTACGATGTATAAGTCGCTCAAAAGGCAGAAATATATTGATCGGGATTATATCGCTGGTCATAGCTGTTTCCGCTTGCATCGGTTTGTCCATAAGACAAGCCGCAGAAAGCGCAAAGCAATCAATTCTTGAGGGAATGTCGGTTACGGCAACCATTACTTATGATCGACAGTCTGCCATGAGCAATATTGGCGGTGGAAAAGGCAACGGAGGCTTTGATCGCAATCAATTGGAAGCTATCATGGGAGGCGCGTCGTCGCTGACATTGGAAGAATATCAGCTTTATGCAACTGCCGATTCGGTTTCGGATTTTTATTATACAATGACAGCATATTTCAACGGCTCTGACGGTTTTGAACCTGTGAATATCAGTGAAGCATTGGATGATAACGGTGGAACTCTGAACGGAGGCCTCGTAGGAGGTTATTCGGATGAGACCGCAAGAATCAAAGGTGGGCTTGCAAATATGATGAGTGCTGGTGATTTTAAGATTATCGGATACAGCAGTGAATCTGCAATGGTCGATTTTATATCGGGTGTTTCACTCATAACGGACGGCGTTGTCTTTGCGGAGCAGACCGATGAAAATGTTTGCATCATTTCCGAAGAGCTTGCCATTTTCAACAATCTGTCTGTCGGGGACTCCATTACAATTACAAATCCGAATATCGATACGGAAGCATATGAATTGACTGTATGCGGAATATACAGCAGTACCGAGACGAACAACATTCCTTCCTCGATGTTCGGCGCAGGAGAAGACCCTGCAAACCGGATATATATGAGTGCCGCCGCACTTCAAAAGATTATTGATGCCTCTGTTACAGCGGCAAATGAAGATACCGAAACGGAGTCTGCAGATGCGATAACGGCAACACTGTCTGCGACTTATGTGTTTGCGGATACAGATGCGTACTACGCTTTTGAAGAAGAAGCACGCGCACTCGGCCTGGGAGATACATATACGATTACTTCTGCCGATATAACTTCTTTTGAAAACGGTATGACACCTTTGAATACGCTCAGTACAATGGCAGGTTGGTTTTTGATAGTTATATTGATAATCGGAGCCGTCATTCTTGTTGTACTCAATATATTCAACGTCAGAGAACGCAAATATGAGGTCGGCGTGCTTACCGCAATGGGAATGAAAAAATGGAAGGTTGCAGGACAGTTTATGTGCGAGGTACTTGTAGTGACAATGATTGCCATTGTAATCGGCGCAGGTATCGGCGCTGTAAGCTCTGTCCCGGTGACAAACGCATTACTTGAAAATCAAGTATCAAGCCAACAGTCCGAAAGCAACCGTATTGAGAATAATTTCGGACGTGGCGGCATGATGAACGGCAGCATACCTTCAGGAGAAAACGAGAGTGGGCTTGGCATCAAGGAAAACAATAAGTTCGGTAACATGGTGAGCGGTGCTGCTAACTATATTACGGAGGTTAATTCCGCAATGAATCTGACAGTAGTGTTGCAGATGATAGGCATCGGATTGTTACTGACACTGATTGCAAGCGTGGCTTCCGTGCTGTTTATTATGCGTTATGATCCGCTGAAGATACTTGCAAACCGTGATTGAGAAAGGAGAAAGCTCAAATGGCTATTTTATCGCTTCAAAATATAAGTTTTTCATATGACAAAACCCCTGTTCTTAAAGATATTTCTTACGATTTTGAAAAAGGAAAGCTTTATTGCATTGTCGGGAAATCGGGAGCGGGGAAAACGACACTGCTTTCACTTCTTTCGGGACTGACAACTCCAAGCAGCGGAACAATTCTATATGACGACAAGGATGTTGCCAAAATAGACAAATATACATTCAGAAGTAAATATATAGGTGTTGTATTCCAAAGCTACAATTTGATCACCAAATATACTGCACTTGAAAACGTAATTTTGGCTATGGATGTTGCAGGGTACAAAACGGATAACAAAAAGCAGAAAGCGTTGGAATTGCTGAAAAGTGTTGGGCTTGACGAAGATGAAACCGATAGGCGTATACTGAAGCTTTCGGGCGGTCAACAACAACGTGTGGCGATCGCAAGAGCACTCTCTTACGATCCCGATATAATTCTGGCAGATGAACCTACGGGAAATCTTGACAGAGAGACGCAGAGCGAGATCATGGCGATATTTCGTTCGCTTGCAAAACAGGGAAAATGTGTGATTCTGGTCAGTCACTCTCCCGATGTTGCGGCTATGTGCGATGAATGCTACAAGCTTACAAAATTGACCAAAAAATCATGAAGTACGGGAGGAAAATAATATGAAAAGAAGAGCTTTGCTTGCCCTTTTGCCGGTAATAATATTTCTTTTTTCTGCGGTATCGGTATCATGCAAAAGCAATACAGACGACGTAAATACAGACAATGCACCAACACATGATGCAGATGCGACGGTGCCGCCGACCGACAACAGCGATGAGAACAATACAGATGAAACGGACGAAATAACACAAAGAGAAGATGCTGTCTATGAATCGAAAATAACAGCATTGCCTACCGTTGCAAATTCGGTGGTGTATGTAGGACAGCCTCTTTCCGATATTACATTGTCCGGAGGAGAAGGCAGTGTTGAGGGCGCTTTTGCTTGGCAAAATCCGAATACAAAAGTAACGGGAAGCGGTGCATACAGCGTTGCATTTATTCCCGATGATACGGATTACACTATTGCATACGGGGAGATAACGCTTAGCGCCGAACAGTTGACGGTTACAGTGGAAACAGGCGAAAACGGATCGGCAGATGTCGTCGGGACAGTGAATGTAGATTACGGCGACGATTTCAGCGTTACATTCAAGGCTGAAATAGGGTATGCGCTGGATGTGCTCACTCTGGACGGAAACGAGATAGAGGCAGTATCAAAATATACAATATCGAATGTGATTGAGAGCCATTGCATTTGTGCCACATTCAAAGAAAGCAATCTGACGTTGACTGTTACTTGCCTTGAAGGAAGCAACGATTGCTACTCCATTGCAGGAAACACGGTTACGTTTACGGCGTTGTCGGAGGATTCGGTATATGCTGTCTCGGGAGAGCTTATCGGAAATATTGTCATTGATGTGGGCGACGATTACAAATTCGAGCTTGAAATGCAGGGCTTAACGCTTTGGTGTGATGATACAAGTCCGATTTCGATCATCAGCGGTGATGAGGTTACGCTTACGGCAAAGAAAGGATATGAAAACTTTATATATGATTTGAGAGATGCGGTAGATGAGGATGACGAAACCGAGCATTCGGCGGCGGTTTATTCAAGCGTGGATTTATGCTTGGGCGGAAAAGGAGCCTTAACGGTTGAGTCGGAAAACAACAACGGTATTCATACCAAGGATGACCTTGAAGTGAAAAACCTGACGTTGTCGGTTACTTGCGTGGATAACGCTCTCAAGGGTAATGACAGTGTTACCGTGGAAAGCGGAACGCTTACACTGATTGCAACGGCGGGCGACGGAATCAAAACCTCCAATACGGATATTTCATCCAAGGGCAAACAAAAAGGAACCGTAACAATTTCAAGCGGAACGATAAATATATATGCTGCTTGCGACGGCATTGACGCGGCATATGATGTTCTCATTGATGAGAGCGAGGGTACGGTTGTACTGAACATTTATACGGACAAATACTCCGAATATTCCGAAGAGGTTTCCGTTGTGTCGGATGATGTGCGCTATATAAGATTTACGAGCAACAGTTACAGCTATTCCATTAAGTATTACAACAGCACGACCGAGGAATACGAGTGGGTCAATGCAGTATATTACAAGAGTGTTTCAAGCGGGAGGAGCGCATATTATTACTATTCATTCCCGATTTTAGACGGCTATGACAAGTTCCGCTTCTTTATGTATTCATCATCACAGGTGCAGGGGCAGGATACTGATTATATCGTTTGCTCCGACTACCTGACATGGAATGATTCCTGCGATACTTTTGCTCTTTCTCAAAGCGGCAGTTCGTTGAAATACAGTTGGACAAATTATACGACCTCAGGCGGCGGAAATATGGGCGGTATGCAGGGAGAAAACAACGACAAGAGCGACCATTCCGCAAAAGGAATAAGGGCAGGAAATGCAATAACGATAAAAGCGGGTACGATCAATATCAAGGCTTATGATGACGCGCTCCATGCAAACAGTGACACTACGCTTGAAAACGGAGAGACGCCGACAGGAGATGTTGCGATTGAGGGCGGTATATTGACTATATATACCAATGATGACGGAATCCATGCTGACGGAACACTCACCATATCGGGCGGAACGGTAAATGTGACAAACAGCTACGAAGGACTTGAAGGCACTTATATTTATATAACAGACGGAAATATTTCAGTTATATCCTCGGATGACGGAATAAATTCTACCGTAAAAACCGGAACGGGTATTACGGTAAGCGGCGGAACTGTTTATGTGTATGCGAAGGGTGACGGGCTTGACAGCAACAGTACAACTTATTACGGCGGTATTCTGTTTGAGGGCGGCTGTATGACAATCATATGCAGCTCCAACGGAAATTCTGCGATCGATACCGAGGCCGGATACAAATATACAGGCGGAAGTATTGTAGCTATTATGTCGTCCGGCGGCATGACGGGCGAAAGCACAAGATGCTCTGATTTTTCGAGCGTTGCAACAAGAAAAACCATAAGTCTTTCATCCGGCTCGTATTTAACGGTTTCGAAAGGCTCGAATGCGATAGTTACCGTGAAAATGCCGTGCAGTATTTCCTCTGCGCTGGTTATCTATCTCGGTGATAAATCCGCAACCATGAGCACATCTGCTTCATCGTCTGCTGCTGTTGATGACAATGGAGTATGCTGGAATTAAAAGCAAGGTTAAAAGTAAATACATTAAGAATGAACCGTTTTGAAATTGACCGGTTCATTTTGTTTGAAAAACGGCTGTTTTCTTGTTTTCTTTTGTTTTTTAATTATTTATTGACTTTACCCCTCTTAAGTGATATAATTTATATGTAAAAGGCGGCTTGCCATTGCCGTGGCGGTCGTTCCTGTATAAATGTTAATTTTTGGAGAAACGCCGCACCGCTTTATGGTTTAGCGGTGTTTTTTCATGCTTTTTTTAGCGGCTCTCAGTTCAGTTCCTTTATAATTTTTTACTTAAAAATATAAATACATATTGTCAAATTTTTACAAATGATGTATAATTAATACAAATAACGGCGCTCTCTATACAAAAGAGCCTTGACAGAAGTATATTTTGAAAAATAATGAGGAGGTAATAACATGGTTTGGATTTATTTATTGCTTGCCCCGATTATAATCCTGCATATGACGGCAACTAAAAAACGGCGCAGATAATTAAGCTTTATTTGCTTAAAGACACGGAAAATTTATTGAACATCCGTTTTTATGAACAGTACCGTCGGCAAGACGAGAGAAATGTTCGGGAATTTTCTTTCATATGGTAAAATACGGTTATACGTATTATTCGGAATTTGTAAATCAAACAGTTAAATGTGTTGACAAATCAATGCGGCACGCATGATAAGCGTTGCCTTATGAAAAAATATAAAAACGGTCGAAAATTATTTTACGATTTTCGACTTTTTTGTTATAATATAATACGATAATTACATACATCAGGGGGAAATATATGATAAAAGTAAAAAAATCTTATTCTTTGTATTTAATAAAGCTCGTATGGAAAAAAGCAAAATCCATATACGGCTATATTATTGCTCAGATCATAATAAGTACGGCGCAAAATGTGCTCGGAATATTGTTTATTAATTCATTGATAACGACTTTGTCTGAAAACAATATAAACAAGGCCATATGGATAGCCGTACTGATGTGCTTGTCTGCATTTTTACTTTCGCAGGCAGATTCGTTCATACAGCGTAAAAAATCACTTAAAAGCGGTATGTTCAATACCGAGATAAAGTCAATGCTTGTGGACAGCATGATAAATGTAAGCTATGAGAAATATGAAAATTATGAATTCAGAGAAAAATATGATTTTGCATTGAAATGCGTCAGCAGCGGCAATATAGAAAATATAGTAAATGCCATATCGAGCTTTATAATCGGCATTTCTTCTATAACGGCGTTGATTTCAATAATATCGCTCATAGAATGGTGGCTGTGGATCATTATAATCATTTCGGCTGTAATAAATGTTATTTGCAATGCGTACCGCAGTAAGCTCAATTTTGAAAATCAGGAAGAAATGAACGACACTGACATGAAAATGGTGTACTCACGTGACAGATTGACGTGGAAGTCATTTGCAAAAGAAGTCCGTTTGTTTAATATGTTCGACTTTGTGTCTGAAAAAGTAAAAAAGTATATCGGCGAGCTGTCCGCAATTCAGTCAAGACAAGCAAGAAAAACATTAAAGACGCAATGGTGGAGCTTTTTGTTCAACGGAATACAGACGTTTGCAGTGTATATTTTTGTATCGTACAAGTGCTTTGTCGGAGAATATTCAATCGCCGAGTATTCGGTAACGATATTGTCGATATTATCTATAAGCCAGCTTATATCCGGAATTGCCGGAAGCGTGTTGTCCATTAAAGATAATTCGAGATATATTATGTATTTTATAGATTTTATCGAATCGGCAAAACGAGAAGGCGGCACCTTGAAAGCACCGGAATACGATGAAAGCACGCAAATTGTTTTTGACGATGTTGCATTCAAGTATGAGGGAAGAGATGATTATGCGCTGAACAATGTTAATGCCTCATTCAAAAAGGGTAAAAAATATGCTCTCGTAGGTGCAAACGGAAGCGGAAAGACGACATTTACAAATTTGCTCATGGGCTTGTTTACTCCGACCTCGGGAAAAATCACTTTGGGCGATATTGACGTCAAGGATATTGATAAAGCGTCATATGCCAAGCTGTTTTCACCTGTATTTCAGGACTTCAATATATATGCTTATACCGTTGCGGAAAATATATCAATGGACAGTGAAACCGACAATGATGCCGCAATAAAATTATTAAAGAGATTGTCATTTGACAAGATAGATAATGACGACATGAATAAATACGTCTCAAAAGAATACAGTGACGAGGGAGTGGAGTTTTCCGGCGGAGAAATGCAGAAAATAGCCATTGCAAGGGCTTTGAACAAAGCGGCTCCGATAGTAATACTCGACGAACCGTCTTCCGCGCTTTCTCCTCAGAGCGAGGTGCTGTTGTATCGCATGATAGACGAAATTCTGGACAATAAGACTGTGTTTTATATTTCACACAGACTTGCAAGCTGTATTTTGTGCGATGAGATATTGGTATTTGATAACGGAAATATAGTTGAGAGGGGCACTCATGAGGAGTTAATGAATGCGGGACAGCTGTATTGCAGAATGTTTAACGCCCAAAAGTCGTTATATGTGGAGTAATTAATATGAAGATTAACAGATTAATAAAAAATTCGCTTGAATTGTTGAGGCTTGCGTGTAAGCTCTCACCGAAAAATATGGTGTTTACCATTATTTCGGCAATAGTGAATACATCAAAAAATTTGCTTGCGGTTCTGATACCGGGTATTTTGGTTAATATACTGACGAACAGTCAATCGTTTTCAATACCGTTGATAGTTGTCACTGCGTTTTGCTTGATTACAACTGTTGCCGATATGACGGCAAAATATTTCAGCCTTAAGCTGACATCGCTCGGATATGCGCTTAACAATTACGGAGCATTACATGTTGCCCAAAAAGGAATGAAAAATGATTATAAGCATTGGGACACAACCTCCTTTATGGAAAAGAATCTGAACGCTGTTCAGGGAACCTGGATATTCATGGGCATTACAGATGTATATTTTGAAAACTTATTATCGGGCATACTGTCTGTTTTGGCTGTTTCATACATAATCGCGCAGGTAAATTGGCTTGTGCTTGTTATATTGTTTGCATTGGTTGTTGTTACTGTAATTATAGACAGAAAAAACATAAGAGATCAGCATGAAATGCAAAAGGAAATGGCTGCACTCCGAAAAAAGACGCAATATGATTCATATGTGCTGTCCGACTTGCGCTTCGGCAAGGAAATAAGAATGTTCGGTGCGGTATCGTTTTTCAAGGACAAGTATTGGAAGTCATCCGAAGATGTTCTGATGTTTCAGCACAAGAGAGAATTAAAGTCGCTCAAATATTCAATACCGAACAGCGTGATAGGTCTTGTTGAGTCCGTGCTTGTGTACATTGCGTCTATAATGCAATACAGTGCGGGAAAAATACAGCTCGGATTCCTACTTGTGTATTACGGTGCGATAATACAGCTGAAAAACGCCATAAACACTGTATTTAATTTTTATCTTGACATTGCCGAAATCGATGAAATCTACGGCGATATAAAAAGCTTTTTGAATACCGAGGAAACATTGCGACTCGGGCATTCCTCTGTAAACAATGATTCGGGTTTTGAGCTTGAGGTAAAGAATGTATCGTTCAGGTATCCGGAATCAAAAGAGTATACGCTCAAAAACATAAGCTTTACGATCTCGGGCAATGAAAAAATATGTATAGTAGGCGATAACGGAAGCGGCAAAACGACGCTCGTAAAGCTTTTGTTGAGACTTTATGATGTGACTGACGGTGAGATATTGTTGAACGGGGTCAATATAAAAGAATACGACTATGATGAGTATATGTCTGTATTTGCACCTGTTTTCCAGGATTTTCAGCTCCATGCGTTTACGATCAGAGAAAACATTGCTTTTGACGAAAAGGACAACGATGAAAAGATATATGAGCTGTTGTCGATGTATAAGCTTGACAATGTAATAAAGGGACTCAACAATAAGCTTGATACGATGCTTACAAAACAGCTCGATGAAAACGGCGTTGATTTGTCGGGCGGAGAAAAGCAGAAGCTTGCAATGGTAAGAGCCGCATATAAGGATGCAAGGGCGCTTGTGCTTGACGAACCGACGGCGAACATCGACCCTATTGCGGAGGCTGATTTCTATGCTTTGGTAAGGTCGCTGTTTGCTGACAAGCCCATGGTGTTTGTTTCACACAGAATGTCGAGTGCCAAAATTTCGGATAAGATATTGGTTTTTGATAACGGCTGTCTTATAGAATGCGGCGGCTTCAACGAACTGATACAAAAAGGCGGACTTTTTGCCGATATGTACAGACAACAGGCAGATCTGTATAAAAAAAGAGCATAAAAACAAAAGAGCTTGTTTGCGGCATATTGCGCCGTTTGCAAGCTCTTTTTATATTTTTTTGTGAGTGCGTTATCGGGGGAGAACGATCTTCGGCTTTTCGGATGACGGCTTGTACAGAACAAATTTACTGCCTACGACAGAAACGGGTTCGGCACCTGTTCTTGAAACTATTTCATCGCACACAGCGCGCACTTCAAGCTCGCAGTTTTTCAGAACGTATACCTTGAATATTTCCCTTGCCTCAAATGCAAGATTCATTTGCTCTATCATGTTATCCGTAAGACCGCCCTTGCCTATTCTGAATATAGGTTCTATGCCGTTTGCAAGCTTACGTAAATAATTTCTTTGTTTATTTGTCAACATTTGTATATCCTTTCGTCAGTCAATGAAATCAAAATCGATGTCCCTTATACATACCTCGTCGCCGTCTTTGGCACCTGCCTTGCGCAGCTCGGAGATGATTCCCGTTCTGTTCAAAAGCTCCTGGAAATGTCTGAGTGACTGGTAATCATCAATATTGATTCCGCGCGTGATCTTATCAACAAGCGGACCCTCGACTACAAACACGCCGTCCTCGTCGCGCCTTACGGTAAACGGAGCCTCGTCAACGGGCTTCAATTCGGGTTCTGCCTCATATATTTCTATATCGGGCAGAGTTTTTATCATATCCGCTATTGTATCGACAAGCTCCTCGTGACCCGACTCGTCATATGCGGACGAAAGTATGATTTTATAACCCAACGCTTCGACGTGTTCCTTAAGTCTGTTGTAATTGTCCATAGTCTCGAGCATATCCGATTTGTTTGCAAGGACTATCTGCGGACGCTCAAGCAGCTTAGGATCGTATTTTCTCAGCTCCTCGTTGATTTTATCGAAATCTTCGACGGGATCTCTGTTCTCACTTCCCGAAACGTCTACAACGTGAACAAACATTCTTGCTCTTTCAACGTGGCGCAAAAATTCGTGTCCGAGTCCCTGTCCTTCGCTTGCACCCTCGATAAGCCCCGGAATATCCGCAAGAACAAATGTTGACATATCCTTCATTTTAACTACGCCGAGATTAGGGCTGAGTGTAGTAAAGTGATAATTTGCGATTTTGGGACGTGCATATGTCAAAAACGAGAGCAGAGTCGATTTGCCGACGTTGGGGAAGCCGATGATGCCGACATCCGCAAGGACTTTAAGCTCAAGAACAAGCTCATATTCCTCACCTAATGTACCGAGCTGGGAAAAACGCGGCAGCTGCCGCACGGGGTTTTTGTATTTGAAGTTACCCTTGCCGCCCTTGCCGCCCTTTGCTATAACGGTACGCTGTCCTTTGTGAGACATATCGGCTATAATTCTGCCCGTTTCGGCGTCTTTGACGAGAGTTCCCGCAGGCACGCGGACGACAGTGTCCTTGCCGCTTCTGCCGTACATTTTGTTTGAAGCTCCGTTCTGACCGGGCTCTGCGGTGTATTTTGTTTTATAACGGAAATCTATGAGCGTATTGAGGTTGTCGTCCACTTCGAATATTACGCTTCCGCCGTCGCCGCCGTCACCACCGTCCGGACCGCCTCTTTCAACGAACTTTTCTCTGTGAAAGGATATTGCTCCGTCTCCGCCTTTGCCGGCTTTTACTTTTATTTTTGCTAAATCTATAAACATACCGATTCCTTTTTGTATATTCCTTTGGAATACAAAAGAGCCGCAACAAAACGTAAAATACATCCTGCCGCAGCTCATCTTAAACTTTACAGCATAACTGTCCCGTAATCAGTTCATAACCTCGTCGGGATATACGCTAACCTGCTTCTTGTCTCTGCCCTTTCTCTCAAAACGAACAGTACCGTTGGCAACTGCAAACAGCGTATCGTCTCCGCCGATACGAACGTTTGTTCCCGGATGAATCTTTGTTCCGCGCTGACGTACAATTATGTTACCTGCAAGGACATACTGACCGTCTGCTCTCTTTACGCCGAGACGCTTGGATTCGCTGTCTCTGCCGTTTTTTGTGCTGCCCATACCTTTTTTATGAGCGAATAACTGAATATTTATCTTCAACATATTTATGTTCTCCTTATCATTCTTCATTTATGCGTACAAAATCATGATATTGTTCGGCAATGCTTAACAAGCTCAGGTGCATGACCTTGATTATGACCTGTGCTTTACACATGCTGTCGTTATCGGAAACATCAGGTAAGCTACATTCCACAAGACCGTCTGAGATAACATAAGAATCTTTTATCAAAGCTACCTCGTCAAGCCCTATGAGTGCTGTCTGAACTATTGCGGAAACTGCCGCGCATATTATGTCACGTCCCTTTGGCGCGCTACCCGAATGCCCCTTTACCTTAAAGCCCCAGTAAAGCCCATTATCGGCAAATTTAAGCGTTGCGGTAATCATATCAGCCGAGCTCTATGCGGGCAATCTGTACTTTTGTGAACGGCTGTCTGTGTCCCTGTTTTTTTCTGTAATCCTTTTTGCTCTTATACTTGAATACAACGATCTTCGGTCCCTTGCCCTGTTCTACAACGTTTGCAACGACCTTAGCACCCTCTATACACGGCTTACCGCATACGATGCCATCGTCTGTCTCAGCGAACAAAACCTCATCAAAAACTACTTCTTCACCAACATATACAGGAAGCTTTTCAACGTTTATTACGTCTCCGGCATTTACCTTGTACTGTTTACCGCCTGTCTTAATAACTGCGTACATATTATTCCTCCTCTATCCAATCTCGCCTGCAACCGCGGTGCTTCTCCAACGGAGAAAAACTTTATATAAACCGCGCTCAGAGCGGATACAACATGAGCTATTATACCGCATAATTCCGATTTTGTCAATCGCAAGGGCAGTATTGAATATATAATTTACAATTTATTTACATATGAAAATAAAATATTCCGTAACGACAAACGAACGTGCGCTGCAGCGCACGTTCGTTTGTTAGGGGGAAATTGAAAAAACAAAACATGAGAAGAAATATCTCAACTTTTCACGCTTATATTATAAAGCCCTTTTGTGAATTTTATATCATGGAAAATTGAAAAAAAGGTAAAGTATTTACACAATATATCTGAATACCTTCACATAACCGTCATTAAACGTGAATTTTATCTCTCCGCATTCCTCGGTAAGCAGTACATTTGAATAAGAACGGTAAACGTCAAGAGCATTTTCATCGGGTAGCCCATATGAATTTCCGGACTTTGTGAATATAACGGTATAAAGCGGCGCGGCTTCATTTATTGTATCGGAAAGGGAAGAGTCTGAGCCGTGATGCGATGCCTTGTAAATCAGTATGTTGTCGGAGCATTGCATGGTATCAAGCCCCTTTGAAGGCATATCTCCCGCAAAAAGAATATTGTTTTTCGAGCAGGCAACTTCAACGACGAGTGACTGCGCGTTTGCATCATCCGATTCATAATAATCACATACTTTGTTTATGTATGTTGTGCTGTCTACCTGTACGCTTTGAGTGTAATACATATTAATCATGTTTGTGCCGTTTCTTTGTGCGGCGGCTTTTATTGCATCAAAGCCTGTGTTTTCATCGGGACACGAATAAATAATGTTTTTGACGTTTATGTGGTCAATGATGTATTCTGCCTCGCCTATGTGGTCGCTGTGCGCGTGCGAGAGTACAAGATAATCTATTTTTGTATTGCCGTGCTTGAGAAGATACGGAATAATTGTGTATTCGGCAGTATTGGAAGAGCCGTAAGATGTTCCTGCGTCTATCATGACGGTCTTGTTGTGCGGCGTTACAATAAGTGAGCATTCTGCTTGCCCTACATCTATAAAGCTTGCTGTATAAGTGTTGTCGATTCCCGTATACGGAATGAATATATCGGCGGCAATCACAAACAGACAGCAGCACACTGGTATCAGCCTTTTCTTTATAAATGCGGGCTTTTCAACGGAAAGAAGCACAACGGTAACCGCGAATGCTATTATTAATACGGCATCGGGAGATGCAACTGTAATGCTTGAATACTTAAAGCTTGCTGCAAAATTAAGTATTACATCCGTTATGCGCACAAGTCCCGTGATGATTACAGAGAATGCCGAGGCAAGAAAATGTATGTGAACATTTACTGTAAGCATCAGCGCAAACGAGAACAATACGATGTAGCTGAAAAGCGGCACTATTATGAGATTGACAAGAGTTGAAATAACCGAAAGAGTATTGTAATGGTATGCTATTAAAGGCATTATGCCTATTGCCGCGCACACAACGACTGAAAACGTGTTTATCGCATCCTGAGGAATTATTTTTATGTGCTTTGCAATAGCGGCACTCATAGCAGGGGAGAGAATACCTATCGAGAGTACTGCCGTAAACGAAAGCTGAAAGCTTACGGAAAATAAACTCATCGGGTTTACGGCGAGCATTATGAATGCCGTAATAAATGCGATATTTGTAACATTGCACCGTAATTTGAGCATTTTACCCACGCTGAACATTGTGAAAAATATTCCGGCTCTGACGGCAGATACACTCATGCCGGCAAAAATTATATATGCCCATACTGCGGCGACGTTTACCGCTGTGTACAACGGCGAATATTTTCTGAGGCGCTTTGTGACAAACGACAGAAAAAGAACTATGAATCCGACGTGAAGTCCTGATATTGCAAGCACGTGAGCCGTGCCCGTGATGCGATACTTTTCATAAACCTCATCATCTATATACACCGTGTCGCCCGATGTTATGGCATACACTATTCCGAGCGCTTCGCTGTCGAGATACTCAGAGCAGAGCTTTAACGTATTGCGCTTGAACCTGTTTATGTCATAACGCAAAGCTCCCTTTGTATTTTCGTACGGCGTTACGGATACGTTTTCATAGTCCGTATATACTGTGTAATATATTCTTTTGTCAGCAAGATATTCGCTGTAATCAAAAACCATGCTGTTTCTTGCGGCAGAAGGCTTGTATATTTCGGATGTGAATTCGATTTTATCGCCCGGATTCAACAAATTTGTGCTGTTTTTAAGTGTGACGAGAATATGGGTATCAAGCCTCACCGAATCGATTTGAACACAGTCAACCTCGTAGCGAATACTGTCATTGTCTGTTTTGTCATAATCGAGCACCGTGGCGGTAATATTATACTCTTTGCCGCTGAGATCCTTTTGCACAAATCTGTCCGAATATACAAAGAAAGAGTAAACAACGGCAACCGTAAAGAAAAGTATACATATGACTGCTGTCGGTGCTACTCTTTTAAGCAAAAACGTCACAACGACAACTGCGTACACAGCGAGCAGCACGTAAATAATTTCATTGAAAAAGTCATGCTTTGCCGCCCACACGCCTGCAAGGATACCTGCCATAAACGCGCTGCACGCCCATATTGCCGGACGCTTTATTTTATTCGGATATGTGTCGCTTACCATTTCCAATAATCCCTGTCAAGGCTCCTGTACTGTATGGCTTCCATTATGTGCTTGTCTTGAATGTTTTTGCTTGCATCAAGGTCTGCAAGAGTTCTCGATACCTTAAGTATCCTGCTGTATGCTCTTGCGCTCATTTTGAGCATTACGAATGCTTTCTTCAATATTTCCTTTTGCTTTTCGGTTATTTCGCAGTATGTATCGATATCCTCGCTTATGAGCTGTGAATTGCAGAAAATAGGCTTTCCTTTGTAACGCTCGAGCTGAATCTGTCTTGCGGCAATAACCCTTTGACGTATGCTGTGAGAGCTTTCTCCTTTTTCTTTGGATGAAAGCTTATTGAAGTCTACCGCGGGAACCTCTATATGCAGATCGAATCTGTCCAGAAGAGGCGCGGAGATTTTATTCAGATAACGCTGAATCTGCATCGGTGAGCATTGGCATTTGTGCGTTTTGTCTCCGTAATAGCCGCACGGACACGGATTCATGGATGCAATGAGCATAAATCGGCACGGCATTGTGACAGAACCGTTTGCTCTTGCAATATGTATTATTCCGTCCTCGATAGGCTGGCGCATTACCTCAAGAACGTCTTTTTTGAACTCGGGCAGCTCGTCCAAAAACAACACGCCGTTATGCGCCAAGGATATTTCACCCGGCTTTGGAATCCTGCCGCCGCCCACAAGCGCAACATCGGATACCGTGTGGTGTGGCGAACGGAACGGTCTTGTTTTGACGATTCCGTCGTTGGGGTCTATGTTACCCGATACGGAATATATTTTTGTTATTTCGATTGCTTCCTCGTAAGTAAGAGGTGGAAGTATTGATGGCAGACGTTTTGCAAGCATTGTTTTGCCTGAGCCGGGAGGACCTACCATAAGCAGATTATGACCGCCTGCCGCGGCGATCTCGAGAGCTCTTTTTGCGCCCTCCTGACCTCTTACCGCTTCAAAATCCTCTGCAAAATCAACACTGTCAAAATCTGTTATTTTTCCCGATTGCTTTGCGTTTTCAAGAGTATTCCCGTTTACGGCGTCAACAAATTCACGCAGGTTTGAGACGGGATATATGTTCATTCCTTTTACGTGCAGAGCCTCCTTGACGTTTTCACGCGGAATCACGGCGTCTGTGTTTTCGCCGCCGGCAACAGACAACAGCATGGGAAGCACACCTGCCACAGGTCTTATGTCGCCGTCAAGAGAAAGCTCTCCGAGGACTACAGGAGAAAAATTGTCTTTAAAAATAAGCTGCCCCGTAGCATACAAAATAGCCGACGCGATTGCAAGGTCATATACCGCGCCTTCCTTTTTTGTATCCGCCGGAGCGAGATTTACTATTATTCTTGTTGACGGGAAATACAGACCGCTGTTTTTTATTGCGGAGCGCACGCGCTCGCGAGCCTCTTTGACGGCTGCATCGGGCAAGCCCACTATTTCAAAGCCGGGCATACCGTTTGAAATGTCTGTTTCCACATTTATTATGTATCCGTTTATTCCTATTAATCCGCTGCTCTTAATTTTTGCAAACATTTATCCACCCTAATAAAAATCACTTATACCTGTAAAATCAAATGCGTTTTTTATATAATTTACGTTGAATTTGCCGCCTGATATATAAACCTCGGCAACATCAAAGCGCACCTCATAATCCCGAATACTTTTGCTCATGAAATAATACTGCGCAATGTTCAGATACCTCAATTTTTTACGCTTCGTAACGGCGTCGGCAGGGGAACCGTATTTTTGATTTCTTCTTGCTTTTACTTCTATAAAAACAAACACCGATCCCTCTTTGGCAATAATGTCTGCTTCGCCGTAAGGCGTTGTATAATTTCTCTCGACAGGCTCAATCCCGTTTGCGACAATATATTTTATTGCAACGTCCTCAGCCCCGGCGCCTGTTTTTCGAGTATTCATTTGTTTTTGGGAGAAAGTGCGGTTCTGCAAAATCTGTCACGGTGGATAGGCGTCATGCCGTATTTCATTAAAGCGGCAATATGCTCGGGAGTTCCGTACCCCTTGTGAGCCGCAAAGCCGTACTGCGGATATATTTTATCGTATTCGAGCATTTTTCTGTCTCTTGCTACCTTGGCAAGAATGGAGGCGGCTGCAATCGAAACAGACCTTGCGTCTCCCTTGACGATAGGCTCTACCTTTGAAGCTATGTTGAATGCGATGTTGCCGTCAATTAAAACAACATCGGGCTGAATATTGCACGCTCTGATTGCAATCTGCATTGCTCTGTTGAGCGCGAACATTATTCCGTGCTCGTTTATTATGTCGCTGTCGGAGTATCCGATACCGTATGCGGCAGCTTTTTCTATAATAATATCATATAAAGCGTCCCTGCACTTTTCGGACAGCTTTTTTGAATCGTTAACGCCGTAAAGCGGCTTGTGTGGATCGATTATAACGCAAGCGGCATAAACCGGTCCTGCGAGCGGCCCTCTGCCTGCCTCGTCAACGCCGGCTATGTGTATAAAACCTTGGTGAGCGTACTCCAATTCCAAAACGCTCATATCTTTGTATTGTTTGATTATTTTTGCTTGTCTTTCTTCTTGTGTCTGTGTCATATAAACCCTGTATATATTTTATGCCTTTTCTAATGTAATTCTTCCCAATTTCCCGGCTCTGAAGTCAGTAAGTATCTGCTCGGAGCATCTTTGTGTATCATTTATTCCGCCGCGCATTTTCATTGATTTTTTTTCGCATACAGCGTCTATTATTTCCTCGCCGAGTGTATAATCCGAAATGTCAACGCCGTATCTCTCGAGCATTCCTTTTGCAAGAATATCCTTGTACGTTATTAAAAATTCGCTTGCGAGAGTAAACGGGTCGTACAGCTCGTTTTTAATTGCGTTTGTGACCGTGAGGTTGAGCATTGTTCGCTTATTTTCGAGATCAGGCCACAAAAGCCCCGGAGTATCCATTATTTCAAAATCCGGAGATTCTTTTATCCACTGCTTTTCCTTTGTAACGCCGGGTTTGTTACCCGTTTTGGCTTTGGCTGTGCCGAAAAAGTTGTTTATAAATGTCGACTTGCCGGAATTCGGTATGCCTGCCACAACGGCTCTTACTGTAATTTTCATGCCGCGTCTTTCAAACACGTTCTGCCTTATTTCTGCGGCTTTGCTCAATATATGCCGCTTGACCTGCTTTACGCTTGCAGGGTCGGAGGCATTCACGGGCATTACTGCCGCGGCACCCTCTGATTTAAGGCGCTCCACCCATTTTGCGGTCTCATCCGGGTCGGCGAGATCGCATTTGCTTAAAAGAATTATATTTATTTTATTTTTGAACAGCTTCTCAAATTTTGGATTGATGCTTGAATAACCTACTCTTGCATCGCGCATTTGAACAACTATATCTACCCCTTTGAGATCATCCGCGAGTATGCGGAACGCTTTTGCCATATGACCGGGATACCAATTAACGTTCATATTGTTTCTCTTTCCTGCCTGAATACAATTGTGATTTTGATGCTCGATTTTGAAACGAATGCCACAAGCTCACAAAATTCACATTATATATCTATTATACTTATTAGTGGAAGAATTGTCAAGGGAAATTTACAAAATAATTACAAAAATTACATTTATAATTATTTCACATCTGCATAATCATGCTTATACTTTGGTATTGTGCCGAAAGGCTTCGTTTTGAATACAACTCTGCCCAATATTTCACTTTTGTCGACAAAACCTATGCTCGGACTTCTGCTGTCAATGCTGACTGTTCTGTTGTCGCCCAAAACAAAGTATTTGTTTTCGGGAACGGTTATGTGATAGCTGCCGTTTGTCGTGACGATAAGATAAGGCTCGTCAAGCAGAACTCCGTTTCTGTAAACATTGCCGTTTGTTATTTCTATTGTATCACCCGGAACGCCTATTACTCTTTTAATGTAATTTTTTGTCTGGGAATCGTTACTTTGTTCTCTTTCGAATACGATTATATCTCCCGACTCGGGTCCGCCGAACCAATACGCGGTTTTATTGAGAAATACCACATCGGAATTGTTCACGGTGGGGTACATTGATGTCATATTTACCTCAATAAGCGAAAATACAAATTTATTGAGGAGCAGGGCAATTACCGCGGCGATAAGAACGGTGCTCAGAATATCTATAATCTTTTTTGTTGTGCTTTCCTGCTTTTTTTCATGCTTTTTTTCCCGGTTTTCATTTCTTGCTTCTTCGTTGTTATCCATAATGTCTTATGCCCCTTGAAAAATCAAAAGGACTCTCCTTTCAATGAGTATATTTTGCTATACCGTGCAGAGGCGATACGCTGAATATGACTTTGCCGATTATGGCGGACTTGGCTATGCAACCTATGCGTTCATCTCTGCTGTCGATGCTTACGTTTCTGTTGTCGCCCATACAAAAATATTTTCCGTCGGGCACCGTAATGCTGAAGTCACCGGATGTAACTTCTTTTATATACGGCTCCACAAGCAATGTACCGTTCCTGTATACTGAGCCGTTTTCAATTCTTATTTCATCTCCCGGCAACCCTATAACACGCTTCACATAATTGCTCGAGCTGTTTTCGTCGTAAAACACAATAATATCTCCGCTTTTAGGCTCCGAAAGCCAATAAGCGCACTTGCTTAAATAGACCTTTTCGCCTTCGGCAAGTGTCGGGTCCATGGAATGCTGTTCAATTACGATTATCTGGAATATGCAGCAATTAAGTATTCCCGCTATTACAACTGCCATAAAAAATATGTGAATCCACTCAAAAAAACCGCTTCCGTATCCGCTTGAGGGATGCGCAATATCACTCCGGCGTTTTATCATATTCATATCTCCAAAAGAGTATATTTACTATTATACATCAATTATACTCCATTATTTCCAAATAATCAATATCTCATGCCGATTTTTTTGCGGCGTATCATAATTTGAGCATCACATTCATTATATATAAATAAAAAATATTCGGAGAGAGTATATGATAAACTACATATGGGCGGCGGTAATAGTTTCGGGTACCGTATATATGCTTATTTGCGGCAATGCAGAAGGTATCCTTCAGAGCATTACAAACAGCGCGGGAAACGCTGTACAGCTTTGCATATCTTTGATAGGAATATATTGCTTTTGGCTCGGAATAATGAATGTAGCAAAGGAGTCGGGCTTGATAGAAAAAATATCCGACGCGGTATCACCGCTTCTCAAAAAGCTGTTCCCGAATACGGGCAAAAAGGCTTTCAGCTTTATATCCATGAACATTGCGGCAAACATACTCGGACTCGGCGATGCGGCAACGCCTTTCGGGCTCGGAGCAATGGATGAATTGCAGAAAGAAAATCCTCTTGTAAATACAGCCTCCGACAGCATGATAATGTTCATTATACTGAACACGGCATCACTTCAGGTAATACCTACTACCGTGCTGTCATTGAGGAACAGCATGGGCTCCGAGAACCCGACTTCAATCGTCATAACTTCGCTCATTACGACAGCGGTATCGGCAGTGCTTGGAATTGTTTTGTGCAAAACGTTTGAAAAGAGGCATATATGAACATAATAAGCATAATAAGTCTTTTGATTCTGCCTGCGTTTATAATATTTGTTATTATATACGGGCTGACGAAAAAAGTAAAGGTATACGACGCATTTTGTCGCGGCGCAAAGGACGGACTTGAGCTTGTGGGCAAAATACTGCCGTTTATATGTGCAATGGTAATAGCAATAGGAATACTCAGAGATTCGGGGCTTTTGGGGTTGCTTTCAAATGCAATCAGTGCGCCTCTGTCGTTTATAGGTGTGCCGCCTGAAATAATATCGCTTTACCTTATAAGACCTTTTTCGGGTTCGGCATCGATAGGTATGCTTGTGGATATTTTCAATTCGACGGGGATAAATTCGCTGACGTCGGATATTGCATCGACTATGATGGGCTCGTCGGAAACAACATTTTATACTATCGCTCTTTATTTCGGATCGATCGGAGTAAAAAAGACGCGATATGCTGTTGTGGTTGCGGTGATATGCGACCTTGTGACTATGCTTACGGCTGTGCTCGTGTGCAGAATGATATTGGCGTGAAAATAAAATGATATATTCATATCGCTCGCGGGAGTATATTTACAAATCCGAATTTTTTTAGTATAATTATAAAGAGAAATTATAAAACACAGTGCAAAAGCCGTCATAAGGAAACGGCGGCTCATTATGAAAGGAAACAGTAATTATTATGAATAAATCCATTTGCGTATATTCATCATCAAGTGAGAAGCTTGATAAAAAATATTATGATATTGCGGAAAAAGTTGGGGAAAGAATAGGTCAAAGGGGAGACACTCTTGTTTTCGGGGCAGGCATGGTAGGCACTATGGGTGCGACTGCAAGAGGCGCAAAAAAAGCAGGTGCCAAAATAATAGGCGTAATTCCCGAGGTGCTGAACTGCAAGGGCATTGTTTACGAAGAGTGCGACGAGCTTTACATTACGCCTGAAATGCGCTCGAGAAAGCGTATGCTCGATGAAAAATCGGATGTGCTCATTACGCTTCCCGGTGGCTTCGGAACGCTTGAAGAGGTGCTTGAGGTCATAACCTCAAAGCAGCTCGGATACCACAGCAAGCCGATAATCATATTCAATTTTAATGGGTATTATGACTGCTTGCTTGGTCAGTTTGAGGAATCATACAAGCAGAATTTTGCAAAAGTCGCATTTTCATCTTTGTACTACGTAACGGACGATATTGATGATATGTTCCGCTATATAGATGAGTATAAACCCGGCGCTGTTGAGGATAAATGGTCTTGAACACAAGGATTAATATAAACGAAAGACTCAAAAAAGCGCTTTCATTTGTTCCCAAGTGCGATTGCATGGCGGATATAGGCTCCGATCACGGCTATGCGAGCATTTATGCCGTGCAAAACGGAATAGCAAAAAACGTGATTGCAACGGATATAAGCGTGCCGTCACTTGCAAAAACAAAAAAACTTGTAAGCGAGTTTTCTCTTGAAAGCAGTATAGAATGCAGGGCGGGCAACGGCTTTGAAGTGCTTGAAAAGGGCGAGGCAAAAGTAGCCTTTATTGCAGGCATGGGGGCGGAGCTTATTGCCGATATTATTGAAAACTCCGATGATATTGCAAGAAGCTTTGAGAGCATGGTGCTTCAGCCCATGAACTCGGCAGAGCCGCTCAGACGGCGCATTACAAATAAAGGCTACAAGATCGACGCGGAAGGAATAGTGTTTGAAAACGGTAAATTTTATCAGATACTGAAATGCTCTTGCGGCGAGTGTACATTATCCGATATTGAATGTGAGCTCGGAACGTACGTTTTTAAGGAGCGCATACCTTTTGCGGCAGAGTACATAGAGCATATGATAAACCATTATGCAAAAATACTCGAATATGTCGGTGAAAACGATACCGAGCAGGCAAAAGTAAAAAAACGCGAGGCGTTTATGAAAACAAACGAATATAGGAGGGCGCTTGAATGGGCAATGTCAAAATAAAGGATATAAGAGCTGTAATGAATGAGATTGCACCCGAGAATACTGCGGCTGATTTTGACAATGTCGGCTTGCTTGTCGGAGATGAAAATGCAACTGTAACGGGAATAGTGCTTGCACTTGACGTTGATGAGGCCGTTATTGATTTTGCCGTTCAAAACGGATGCAATTTGATAATAACGCATCATCCGCTCATATTCTCGCCCATAAAGTCTGTAACAACATCAACTCCCGTCGGCTTGCTCGTGTACAAACTTATTTCATCGTCTGTATCGCTTTATTCGGCGCATACCAACTTCGACAAGGCTGAGGGCGGGGTGGATGACGTTTTGGCGGATATGATAGGAATGAAGAATCCTGTTCGCGTGGACGATGACGGAGAGGATAAAAACTCGGGCTTCGGCAGAATAGGCACTCTTGACGGCATAAGCGTGGGCGAGCTGAAAAAAAGACTTTCCGAAAAAATCAAGGGAAACGTTATCACGACAGCAGATGAAAATAAAATAATAAATACGGCTTTTTCCTGTGCCGGTGCGGGAGGAAGCTGCATTGAAAAGGCGATAAAGCACAAGGCGGATATATTTATTACAGGGGAAATAGGCTATCACGCATCTCTGGATGCAAAAAGAATGGGACTTGACGTAATGCTGTTGTCACATCAGCTTTCGGAGCAAGAAGCGGTAAATGTTTTAAATAATACTTTACAAAATCATTTAAAAGGTGTAAAATATAATGTAAGAGTGATATTAGCACCTTTTAGACCATTTTGGAATTGAATCAGTGCTTTTTTACCTTAATTACTAAAGAAAGATGCCATTGGGGATTGGCAAGAAGGTAAAATATATGAATCCACAGTTAGAATTATTATTGAAAATACAATCGATAGAAATGAGAATAGCAGGCTATGAAGACGAAAAGAAAAAGCTTCCCGTAAGAAAGCAGCTTTCGGAAATAATTGCCGATGTAAATTCTATGCAGGATATGTATTCGCGCACGGAAAGTGTAGTTGCCAAAATGGAACAAAATTGCAATGAACTGAAAAAGCTGTACGAACAGTGTCTTAAAAAATATGATTCCGTACAGAAAAAATTCGAGGCAGTAAGCGATGATACTCCTACGGAAGAAATAGAGCAGATGCTTTCGGGCATTGCCTCTGTGCGTCATTCTGCGGAAAAGAAGAACGCAGAGCTTGCAAAAATAAAGCAACAGCTTGAGAAAGCCTCAAAAATGGCAACGGAAATAGGCAAAAACATAAATCAGCGCAAGCAGGTGTATGATAAGCTTAAGCCGGAATATGACAAGCTTGTAGCAGAAATAGACGAAAAGATAAATAATGAAAAAATATCTGCAAAGGAAATAGAAAAGGACGTTGACGAGGGACTTTTGAAACGCTATAAATCGGCTGAATCAAAGCTTAACAGACCGCCGCTTTTCGAATTGAGGGGCAGCTCATGCAGAGGCTGCAACATGGCTATATCAAACGTTGTGAAAAAGAAGGTGGCATCGGAGGTTTTCGTTGAATGCGAAAACTGCGGAGCACTCCTTTATATAGCTGACTGAGAATTATAAGGTTTTGAGCAGACTAAACGGTCGCAGGTGCGGCAATGCCGTACATGAGGAAAGTCCGAGCTTCACAGGGCGAGGGTGCCGGCTAATTACCGGTGAAGGCGACTTCAAGGAAAGTGCAACAGAAATAGACTGCCGTAATCATTACGGCGATGGTGGAAAGGCAAGGTAAGAGCTTACCGCGCTTGCGGCAACGCAGGCGGCTCTGTAAACCCCATCCGAAGCAAGGTATACAAGACACTATGCGGCTGCCCGCCGCGTCTTAAACACCGCTCGAGCATATCGGAGACGGTATGCCTAGATAGATGACCGTTCACGACAGAACTCGGCTTATCGGTCTGACTCAAAACCGTATAAATATATTTTAACATTCTGCATGAAAGGTGCCCACGGACATTTTTCATGCTTTGCGTATTTATAACTCGGAGTATTGTTTTTGCCTTGTTATAATATGCGTCAAAAGGGCATTACATATGACGCTGCCCGCCTTGGAGGAAATTAAAATGCCGTTTGACGGAGCGTTTCTTAATTCGGTTATAAATGAACTTAACAGCACTGTTTTGGGCGCAAGAATAGAAAAAATTCTTCAGCCGGGAACAGATGAAATAATATTGCAGCTGCACACAAACACGGGCAGTACGAGACTTTTGCTTTCGTCGTCGCCGTCGAATCCGAGAATACAGCTGACAAATATTCCGAAGAAAAATCCCGATGTGCCGCCGCCGTTTTGTATGCTCCTCAGAAAGCATATAACAGGCGGACGAATAGTCGACGTGGCTCAGAGGGATTTTGACAGAATAGCCGAGATTACAATTCAGACAAAAAACGATTTGCAGGATATTACCCATAAAAAGCTTATTATCGAGATGATGGGCAAATACAGCAACATAATTCTTACGGACTCGGACTACAAAATATTCGACTGTGCAAAAAGAGTAAGCGGCGACATGAGCTCCGTCAGAGAGCTTTTCCCGGGACTCACGTATGAAAAGCCGCCGCAGTCGGGTAAGAGAGATCCGCGCTTGTGCACACAAGAAGAGCTTCCAATTGATGACGGCAGTTTTTCGGAGTCGTTTTTTTCGGACAGCTTTTGCGGTATATCCATTCCGACGGGGCGCGAGCTGATGCTTTATGCGCGGAAAACGGATTCCAATCCGCTCGGCTTGTTTTTTGAGAAAATTAATTCATCAAAGCCCGTTACCTATACCAACGCAAAGGGCAAAAACGATATACTGCCGTATAAGTATGAGAGCGTTGACTCCGATTTTAAGGAATGGGATTCTCCGAGCGAGCTTTTGGACAGCTTTTATGCTTTGTGCGATTCGGAGAATAAGCTCAGACAGTATACATCAAACATAACAAAGGTTCTTCACAATAATATTACACGTGCCGAAAAGAAAAAGGCACTGCTCGAAAAGGAGCTTGACGACGTAAAGGATAACGACAAGAACAGACTTTACGGTGAGCTTCTGACTGCCAATATTTATATGCTTTCAAAGGGAATGGAAAAGGTCACTGTACAAAATTATTATTGTGATGACTTGCCCGAAATAGAAATTCCATTGAGGAAAGAGCTTACCCCGTCTGAAAACATACAGCGTTATTACAAACGCTACACCAAGGGCAAAAATGCTTATGCCGAAATAACAAAACAGCTTGCCGAAACCGAAGCCGAAACGGAATATCTGCGTTCACAGCTTTACAACACACAGTTCTGCACTGAGTTTGACGAAATAGACGAGATAGCATCTGAGCTTGAAAAGCTCGGATATGTAAAGCATAAGGCGAAGCAGAAGGATAATAAAAACAACAAGAATAAAGCGGCAACCGCGCCGCAGCATTTTGTGACGAGCGCCGGCAGAGACGTATATGTCGGGAAAAACAATAAGCAGAACGAATATCTTACTCACAGAATGGCTGCTGATGACGATATATGGCTTCATGCCAAAAATATTGCGGCATCGCACGTGATACTTAAATGTGCAGGCAAAATGCCCGAGCAATGTATCACAGAGGCGGCGGTGCTTGCGGCGTATAACAGCAGTGCAAGGGGCGCAACAAAAATTCCCGTTGACTACTGCTTCAAAAAAAACGTGCGCAAACCGAGCGGTGCAAAGCCGGGATATGTTATTTATGATAATTATTATACGATTGTGGTAGACGGAACACAAGAGGCTGTAAATAAAATTATACACGGAGAAAATAATGATGAAAAAGTTTTTAGATGAAGATTTTCTGCTTGATAATGATACGGCAAAGGAACTGTTTTTTCATGCCGGAAAAATGCCCATTATTGATTACCATTGCCATTTGAATCCCGAGGAGATAGCTCTTGACAGACGTTATGATAACATATCACAAGTATGGCTCGGCGCTGATCACTATAAATGGAGAGCTATGCGCGGATGCGGGATAGATGAGAAGCTTATTACGGGCGATGCGGACGATTACGACAAATTTTGCGCATGGACAAGCGTTGTTCCGTACCTCATCGGCAATCCTCTTTTTCATTGGACATATCTGGAATTAAAGAGATACTTCGATATTGATAAGGAGATATGTCCGCAGAACGCAAAGTACATATGGGACGCCGCAAACGAGAAAATTTCATCTCCCGATTTCAGCGCGCGCGGACTTATAAAGAAGAGCAATGTTGAAGTTATCTGCACAACAGACGACCCGTTTGACAGCCTTGAATACCATTCGGCTCTGGTAAAGGACGATTCATTTGCAACGAGGGTTCTGCCGGCGTTCAGAACGGACAACCTTATAAACATACATAAGGATACGTTTATTCCGTATATGAGCAAGATAAAGGACGCAATGGGAAAGGCTCCGTCGGATATAAAAGAGCTTAAGGAAATGCTCTTGAAGCGCATTGAATTTTTCGATTCGCTCGGATGCAGATTTGCGGATCAGTCTGTGGATACGGTGCCGTACTCCCCGTGCGATGAAAACGCCGTTGATTTGATATTCCGTAAAAAGCTTAATGGCGAAAAGCTCACGGCATACGAGATTGACTGTTACAGAACGCATATGATGCTTTTCCTGGGCGAAGAGTACGCAAAGAAAAATTGGGTAATGCAGCTTCATATGTCGGTAATGAGGAACAATAATTCACTTATGTTCTCAAAAATAGGTGCGGACACGGGCTTTGATTCAATAAACGACCCTGATGTCGCACAGCCGCTGTCACGCTTGCTTGACGCGCTTGCCGTAAAAGAATTGCTCCCGAAAACGGTTCTTTATGCGCTCAATCCAAAGGATAATTACGTTTTATGCTCCATGCTCGGCAATTTCCAGGCTAAGGGCGAAATATCCAAAATGCAGTTCGGCTCTGCATGGTGGTTCAACGACCACAAAGACGGAATGGAGCTTCAGCTTAAAACGTTGGCAAACATGGGCGTTCTTTCCAAATTCATAGGAATGCTCACGGATTCAAGAAGCTTCCTTTCGTATACCAGACACGAGTATTTCAGACGAATTCTCTGCAATGTTATGGGTACATGGGTCGAAAACGGCGAGTATCCGTATAACAGAGAGCTGCTCATAAAAATGGCAGAGGATATTTCGTACCGCAATATAAAGAAATATATGGAGTGAAGGGATATATTCGGTAATGCTTAAAAGTATTTTATACAGGCTTGCCTTTTCTTTGGAGGCGCTTGAAAATGTTAATTGGACGGCTGTAATTATTATAGCCGCGGTAGGCTCGGTTGTGGTTGCGTTTATAATTGCGCTTTTGCAGATGAAAAAGAAATATATCGACAACGAAGAACCCGAAGAGGAAAATGTCAAAAAGAAAAAACGCAGATGATTTTTAATCGGATGCTTGAGGATGGTGCTGTTTTTATATGCTTTATGAAATACACAGTAGAGAAAACAATATTGATGTAAAGCTGTTTGATGATTTTTCACTTGCAGATACTCTTCAATCGGGACAAACATTCAGGTGGAAGCCGTATAAGGACGGCTTTGAGGGCATTGTCGGCAACAGAATATGCTATATCTCGCAAAAGGACGATGTTGTAACGTTCCATGATTGCACAAAAAAGGATTTCGAGGATTTTTGGGAGGGGTATTTTTCGTTTGATACGGATTATTCCCAAATAAGGAAGAGTCTTTTGTATGATGCAAACGTTGCAAAGGCGCTTGAATTCTGCTCGGGAATACATATAATGCGACAGCCGCTTTGGGAGACGACTATATCGTTTATCATTTCCGCAAACAATAATATTCCGCGTATATCGGGTATAATCGAAAGACTCTCGGAAAGATTCGGAGAGAAGATACAAACATCCGACGGCACTTATTATGCGTTTCCGACGCCGCAAAGTCTTTCTGAGGCAAGCATTGAGGATATTCATCAGTGCGGTGCGGGGTACAGGGACGTATACATAAAGAAAACGGCTTTGGCATTTGCAAACGGCGAATTTGACCAAGACAAGCTGTACGCTTTGCCGTACAAGGAAGCAAAAAAATATATAATGACGCTGTACGGGGTAGGCGCTAAGGTTGCGGATTGCATATTGCTTTTCGCGGCAGGCAAGGAAGAAGCGTTCCCCGTTGATATATGGGTCAGAAAGGTCGTTTGCGGATTGTATCTCGGCGTTGACGATGCCAAATCTGTTCCTGTTTCTCGGATAGAGAAGTTTGCCGAAGAACATTTCCCGAGGTACCGAGGATATGCACAGCAGGTGCTTTTCCATTACATGAGGAATTATGCCGAGCCTGTAAAACGGGAGGCTTGAGCTTTACGGAGGTAAATATGCCTGATATTCAGAGCGCTGATATGCGTGGGACACAAACGTGCATAAAAATTAATTCTCACGAGCTTGACGCTGTACATGAAGCAATAAGAACAAGACAAGATTCGCAAAAGCACAGCAAAAACGAGCTTGAGCTCATGCGTGATATTGCAGTTGTGACGTTATTTATCGGTACGGGAATAAAGGTGAGTGAATGCGCGAGACTGAATATTAAAGATATTGACACCCAAAATGCTTTAGTGAACATAATGTCGGAAGGTACCGTAAAAAAGACTGTTCGAACTTCTCCCGAGATAAATGATACGTTAAAAAAATATATCACCGAAAGAATCAAGACCGCTTCCCCCGAGGCAGGGGATGCTTTGTTTTTGAATTCAAGGCTCACGCGCGCAAACAGCGCTTTGATAAAAAGCATAAAAGACCGTTATGACGATATTGTCAGTCAGTACATATCATCAGGCACAAGCATTGCTCAGACAAGGTCGCCCAACAAGGAATATTTCAACAACATACTTTCTCTGCTTCCGCCTTTTTGCAAAACGTATTTCATGGGTATTGCCCAGCGAACAACGGAGCTTACGAGACTTAATTATGCAAGAGATTTAAATATATTCTTTATTTTCCTGCGCGAGGAAACCGAGGAATTTGCCGGAATAGATGCGGCAGACTTTAAGGTGGAAATGCTCGATGACGTTTCGGCTGAAATGATTGAACAGTTCTTGTTCTATGTTACCGATTACGAATCCACAACGAATTACGGCAATTCGATAGACAGATTCAATGATATACCTGCAAAATCACGCAAGCTGTCTGCAATAAGCTCAATGTACAGATATTTCATGCAGAAAAAACAGATAGAAAAAAATCCCGTCGAAATGGTGGAAAAACCCAAAAAACGCGATCATGCGATAATCAGGCTGGATCCTGCGGAGGTTGCAAATTTGCTTGATGCCGTTGAGTCGGGAGAAGGGCAGTCTGCGCATCAGAAAAAATATAATGAGTCACTCGTCACGAGAGACGTTGCAATACTCACTCTCTTCCTCGGCACGGGTATGCGTATAAGCGAGTGTACGGGAATTAATATAAAGGATATAGATTTTGCCGAACGCGCGATACTCATAACACGCAAGGGTCAGAAACAGGATGTTGTTTACTACGGCGATGAGGTCGAGGAGGCACTCAATAATTACCTTAAAATAAGAAATGAAATAAAACCTGCTCCCGGTAGCGAGGACGCACTATTCCTCAGCGGTCAGAACAGGCGTATATCAAACCGCGCCGTCGAATATCTCGTAAAAAAATACGCCGGTATCGTTACTCCCCTTAAGCATATTACTCCGCATAAACTGCGCAGTACATTCGGTACAAACCTTTATCAGGAGACGGGTGATATTTACCTCGTTGCAACAGTACTCGGTCATACCGATGTTAATACTACACGTAAACATTACGCTTCCCAAACACAGGAAAATAAGATCCTCGCGTCTAAAGCCGTCAGATTGCGTAAAGAAAAAAACGATTGATTTTTTGCAAGAGACACGCATTGTTGCTTTGCGTATTATGATAAAGCTTTCCGCGAACAATCTCCGATACGAGCTTTTGTACTCTCGGTTGTTACTTGACACGTGGCTTTAACGGTGCTATAATATTTAAAAACAATAAAAATTTAACGGAGGTATACTATGAACAATCTGAAAGGTAAAACCGCTGTCATTACCGGCGGTAACTCAGGTGTTGGTGCGGCAACAGCTCTCCTTTTTGCCAAGAGCGGAGCAAACATTGTAATCAGCGCGCGTCGTCAGGCGGCTCTTGAGGAGGTTGCCGAGAAAATCAAGGCTGAGGGCGGCAACGTTCTCACTGTTCCAACCGACATTTCAAAGGACGAGGACTGCAAGAACCTCATGAAGGCAGCTATGGATGCGTTTGGTCGCATCGATATTCTTGTCAATAACGCCGGCGTCCTGGACACAGGGCTTGCTCCGGTGGACAAGTTTGATGACGTTGAAACTCAGAAGGTTATTTCAATCAACCAGATCGGCACAATGCAGTGCATTCGTGCGGCTCTTCAGTATATGACGGAGGGCGCTTCTATTGTCAATGTTGCATCGGTTGCCGGTGTCAACGGCGGCGGCGGAGCGGCTTATGTTTCCACTAAGGCTGCAATTATCGGTATTACCAAACACACGGCTCTGCTGCTCGCAGACAAGTACATCCGCTGTAATGCGGTCTGCCCCGGCACTATCGTTACGCCTATGACTATGAATATGAAGCCCGAGGCTCTCGATATGCGTATGATGGGCGCAATGAGCAAGCACGCCGATTTGAAAATTAAGCCTTGCATGGCTGACGATGTTGCAAATATCATCGGCTTCTTCGCATCAGATGACTCTAAAGCTCTGACCGGTCAGGTGGTTGTAAGCGACTTCGGCGCTTCTCTGTGATTTGATTTTTTTTCTTGGACGCTTTTGAAAAAGCGTCCAAACCCGAAAACTTTAAAACGCTTTGCGGCTTGCGCATCTTTCCGTCGAGAGTATGACGAAAAGATGCGCATTAATTTTTGCGACTTTATTTAAGGTTTTTACGGAGCAATGACGATATACGGCACGTAGTATTTAAAGAGAAAAGGAAAAAATGAGAATTTGACTTGACGATTACGGCTAACCGAATTGTTGCAGTTATAGATTAACCCAGCCTCCATCTTTGAGGGAGGGGGACCGCGTCAGCGGTGGAAGGAGTCACATGTAACAGTAAATCGAGACGGATTTTATTATATTGTGTTCTCCTTCAGTCGCCTACGGCGCCGGCTTCCTCCCGGAGGAAGCCTTCTTTTTGCCCGATATTTGCAAATTAAAACAAATTTTTCGCCTCGATTAATCATTGCGAATGTGCAATGATACAGCACATTTCACTTAAAAAGAAAAGGAAAGTAAATGGCAATCTGACTCGACGACCACCGGCGAGGCTGATTGCCTTATACA
>CAMEIT010000008.1 GCA_945918795.1 uncultured Clostridia bacterium
TGTATGAGCTGACTTGATTCATACCAGAATTCATAGTTGCCGACATACATTTTTATGCCGCCGTAGTCGATATCGACTATATTTGTACATACGTTATTGAGGAAGTGTCTGTCGTGAGATACAACAAGCACCGTTCCGAAATAATCGGCCAAAAAATCCTCAAGCCACTGCGTTGCATTAAGGTCAAGACCGTTTGTAGGCTCATCGAGAAGGATTATATCAGGATTTCCGAACAGAGCCTGTGCAAGCAAAACCTTTACCTTTTCGCTTTCCTCAAGGTCAGACATCTGCTTGTAAAGCACGTCTTCATCAAGTCCGAGTCCCTGAATAAGCTTTGACGCATCCGAATCAGCCTCCCAGCCGTTCATTTCGGCAAATTCCGCTTCAAGCTCCGACGCTTTTATTCCGTCCTCATCTGTGAAATCCTCTTTTGCGTACAGTTCATCCTTTTCCTTCATTATCGAGTAAAGGCGCTCGTTGCCCATTATTACCGTGTCAAGCACAGTATAAGCGTCGTATGCAAAGTGATTCTGCTTCAAAACGGACATACGCTCTTTGTCTGAAATTATGATCTCGCCCTTTGTAGGCTCGAGATCTCCGCACAGTATTTTAAGGAATGTGGATTTTCCCGCGCCGTTAGCGCCTATGATTCCGTAGCAGTTGCCCGGAGTAAACTTAAGGTCAACGTCCTTGAAAAGAAGCTGACCGCCGAAATTAAAACTTAAATCATTAATTACTATCATTTCTGCTCCATATATAAATTTTTATTTATTCTTTAACATAAGCTTCAAGACTGTATATAGGCATACCCATATCCGAGAAGCGTTTTTCATATTCGGTTACTATGTTATCCTTTATGCCGCTGTTGTGCAGGTCGAGGGAAACGTTTTTCAGCGCGAAGGCGTTTGACGAGAACTGTTCTATCGAAAACTCGAAAAAGTGCATATTGTCCGTCTTTTGATGAATTTCGGCACCCGGCGACAATATCTTCTTGTAAATATCCAAAAACTTTTTATGCGTCAGGCGTCTGTTCGCATATGAATTTTTCGGAAACGGGCAAGAAAAATTAAGATATATACGCCCTATGCTCTCCTTGGGGAAATATCTTTCCAGGTATTCGGCACTGCAATTAAGGAATCGAACGTTCGTTATATTCTCTTCAAGTGCCTTTCTGCACGCCATTGCAAGCACGCTCGGATTCTTTTCAACCGCAAAATAATTGATGTCGGGAGTTCTTTTGGCAAGCTCAGCAATAAATTGACCTTTTCCGCAGCCTATCTCAAGCTGCACGTTATTTTCATTGCCGAAAATCTCTTTGAAGTCAAAATAATGAATATCCTTTTCTTCAATAATGCTCGAATTCTGATTGCCGTAATCTACTTTTATAAAATATTCACCGAATCCGTCAATACAGCTGTCAAGATTCTTCATTCGTCTCATTCGCATAAAAACACCGTTTTACAGATTAACCGTTATACAAGCTCATATCTGCATTAAACTTTCCGTATAAAAAATTGCATATTTAATCACATTATAATTATACCACAAAAACATACTGCATTGCAATAGAAAAAGCATCAATACAAAACAAATAAAACAAAAAATCTGCGTCAAAAACGCAGATAGCATAAACCGAAAGGTTAAAAGGTTGCATAAAACATCGCAATACGTCGGAAAGAACATTATTTATTGCCGCTTGCCTCTTCGTTTTTCCGCAGCTGTGCATATTCTTTCATTATTTCAAGAGTCTCCTCTTTGCCGAGGAAGCCCTCAGGCTCACAGCCGTCGCACCTCAAAATCTCGCTTGTTCCGAATATTCTGCAAACAAGCGGTCTTGAATCATATACCGTACATTTCCCGTCAACAAGATGCGAGCATACGCCGTTATACTCGTATCCGCCCATGCGAGATTTTTCCTCTTCCGAAAACTGTATCAGATTCTTACAGCATTCAAAGCATCCGTTTTCGCATTTTGACTGAGGAATTTTAGCATATATTTCTTTCAGTTTATCGTACATATCAATCATCTCTTAACAAAAAGCGGTACAGCCGTTATTTGACTGTACCGCTCTTAATATTATATAGAAAGCATTTCATTCATCTTGTAAAGCTGTTCGTCAAAGCGTCTCGGCATTGCAAGTGCAACGTCTATATCGTCGTTTACGATTTTATTGTCTCTTATTGAAACAACCTGATTTATTACGCCCTTGTCAAGCAGGTCGACAGCATAAGCGCCCATTTTTGTTGCAAGCATTCTGTCGAAAGCCGACGGCGTACCGCCTCTCTGGATATAACCGAGTACAGACGGACGTGTTGAAACACCTGTTCTATCCTCGATTATTTTCGCAAGCTCCGTAGGATCCATCATGTGCTCCGAAAGCATAACGATGTGGCATTTTCTGCCTCTTTTTGCGCCCTCTGCGACGTCCTGACAAATGCGGTCAATATCCAAGCTCTCGGGCTTTTCAGCCACAATAAGGCTTTCTGCGCCCGTATTTATCGACGAGAACAGCGAGAGATCTCCGCATCTGTTTCCCATTATCTCAACAACACAGCATCTGCCGTGAGAAAGCATCGTGTCGCGTATTTTATCCACCGCATCGATAATGGTATTAAGAGCAGTATCAAATCCGATTGTAAAATCCGTGCAGGCAAGGTCATTGTCTATCGTGCCCGGCAGACAAACAACGTTGCATTTGTAATTATGCTTCGGCTCCTCGCACTTATGGCTGAGCTTTTGTGCGCCTGTAAATGAGCCGTCTCCGCCTATAACAACAAGTCCGCTTATTCCGTATGTTTTGAGTACGTTTACGGCAATATCCTGTACCTCCGGATTTTTGAATTCAGGCAGACGAGCCGTGCCGAGTATCGTGCCGCCGTACTGCATAATATTTTCAACGTTGCTGAGAGTAAGCTCGTCCATATCGCCTTCGACCATACCCTTAAAGCCATTATGAATACCAATAACTCTGAAGCCCTTGTAAATGCCCGCTTTTGTAACGGCTCTTATTGCCGCGTTCATTCCCGGCGAATCTCCGCCGCTTGTCATAATGGCTATCGTTTTAACTTCTTCCATTTCAGTTTCTCCTTAGAATGTATGTAATTTTTTTAATATCATAATTAAATATTCAATGTATAGTATGCCAAAAAAAGTGAATTTTGTCAATAGCTTTTTTGCATATTTTCATTAAAAATATTGTGCCAATTCCAATATGACGTAGTTAAGCACGTCACGTCCTTTATCTGTCGCATACAGTCTGTTGCAAGACAATTCAATCAGACCTTCCGACTTAAGCTTTGCTATTGTCCCCGCGCATTTCTCGAGAAGCTCAAAGCCCGTATCCTCCGAAAACCGTGTTAAATCTATGCCTTTGTTCATTCTCAGAGCGAGCATGAGAATTTCCTCTGCCGCGCTGTTTTTATCTACAAGCGTACCGCCGAGCATATTTGCTCTCACATCGATTCCGTTCAGATATTCATCAAGCTTCTCCGTATTTGAATACCTTTTGTTCCCGAAAAAAGAATGTGCCGCACAGCCGAGCCCTATATATTCTTTTCTCTCCCAATACGCCGTGTTGTGTCGTGATTCATATCCCGGCTTTGCAAAATTGGATACTTCGTACTGCAAATAGCCTTTCTCTTTAAGCATTTTCAAAGCCGTATGATACATACCTCTATCCGTATCATCATCTACCGCGCAGAGCGCTCCGCAGTCAACATCGCGTTTTAGCCGTGTCCCGTCCTCAAGTATAAGCGAGTAAAGCGAAATATGCCGAACTCCAAATGAGGCACACTCATCAATAGCATCCGAAAGCGATTTTTCCGTCTGGTGCGGCACTGCAAACATCAGGTCAACGTTTATATTGTCAAAGCCCGACTTTTTTGCACTTTCGATGCTTTTCCTTGCCGTATTTGCATCGTGTACTCTGCCGAGTATTTTCAACACGTTATCATCAAACGACTGAACACCTATGCTGAGCCTGTTTATTCCGTATGAACGGTACTTACAAAGCTTGTCCTCGGTAAGCGTACAGGGATTACATTCCAATGTTATCTCGGCGTTATTTGCAAGCGAATACTTTTGCCCTATTGCCGACAAGATCCTCATAATAATTTCAGGTGCAACCGCAGAAGGCGTGCCGCCGCCGAAAAATACGGTTTCAACCGAATATCCGTGAGCATCGTACTGCATAAGCTCATCTATTACGGTATCGCAATATTCATTTGCCGTCGAAAACCTGTCCGTATATGAAACAAAATCACAGTACGCGCATTTTTTCACGCAGTACGGCATATGCACGTACAGTGACAAAGGCTTTTTTTCATTCAAATTTAAGCACCGCCATAAACGCTTCGGCAGGAACCTCAACAGTACCGAACTGCCGCATTTTCTTTTTGCCTTCTTTTTGTTTTTCAAGAAGCTTCTTCTTACGTGTAATGTCTCCGCCGTAACACTTTGCAAGAACGTCCTTGCGAAGTGCGCGAATCGTTTCACGTGCAATAACTTTATTTCCTATTGCCGCCTGAATGGGTATTTCAAACATCTGCTGCGGAATTACTTCTTTAAGCTTTTGTGCCACGAATCTTCCCTTGCTGTACGACTTGTCCTTATGAATAATCATCGAAAACGCATCAATAATATCGCCGTTGAGCAAAATATCAAGCTTTACAAGGTCCGCACGCTGATAACCGTGCAATTCATAATCCAAGGACGCATAGCCCTTTGTTCTTGACTTAAGTATATCAAAGAAGTCATAAATTATTTCGTTGAGCGGAAGAATATACTTTAGAATAACTCTGTTCTCCTCCATATATTCCATATCAACATACTGACCTCTTCTGTCCTGGCACAGCTCCATTATAGGCCCCACAAACTCATTAGGCGTCATTATATTTGCCGCAACAATTGGTTCTTCCATATATTCTATTTCGGAAGCATCGGGCATATTTGTAGGATTGCTCAGCTCTATCTCGTTTCCGTTTGTAAGCTTTACCTTATAAATAACGCTCGGAGACGTCGTAACAATATCCAGATTGAATTCTCTGTCTATTCTTTCCTGAATTATGTCCATATGGAGCAACCCGAGGAATCCGCATCTGAAGCCGAATCCCAAGGCGGTAGATGTTTCCGCCTCAAACGTGAGAGCGGCGTCGTTTAACTTCAGCTTTTCAAGTGCATCGCGCAGTGCGTCGTAATTGGAGCCGTCAGCAGGATAAAATCCCGCAAAAACCATAGGCTGTACTTCTCTGTAACCGGGCAAAGGCTCTTTTGCTTTGTTGCTCTGCTTTGTAATCGTATCGCCGACAGTCGTATCCTTAACGTTTTTGATGCTTGCGCAAATATAGCCTACGTCACCCGCTTTAAGTACATTGCAAGGCGTCATTGTCGGCTCGAAATAACCTATCTCCGTAACCTCAAAGCTGTGTCCGTTTGACATCATGATTATATTGTCTCCGACCTGAACGCTTCCGTCCTTTATTCTTACGTAAGCAATCGCGCCCTTGTAAGCGTCATAGAATGAATCGAAAATAAGTGCTCTGAGCGGTGCGTTTTCATCGCCTGACGGAGCAGGAATATAATTTACAATACATTCGAGAACTTCATCAATATTCAAGCCCGTCTTTGCCGAAATAAGCGGTGCCATAGATGCGTCAAGACCTATAACGTCCTCGATTTCGGTTCTTACCCTTTCCGGTTCAGCCGACGGGAGATCCACCTTATTTATTACGGGAACTATCTCAAGATTGTTTTCTATCGCAAGATACGCATTTGCAAGCGTCTGAGCCTCGATGCCCTGAGATGCGTCCACCACAAGCAGTGCACCCTCACACGCGGCAAGACTGCGTGACACCTCATAAGTGAAATCGACGTGTCCCGGTGTGTCAATAAGATTAAGAATATAATCTTTGCCGTTTCTCGCCTTATAATTCAGTCTCACTGCCTGAGATTTGATAGTGATTCCCTTTTCTCTTTCAAGGTCCATTGAATCGAGTATCTGATCCACCATATCTCTTTTTGCAATGAGTCCTGTTCTTTCGAGCAGTCTGTCGGCAAGCGTGGACTTACCGTGATCTATATGTGCAATAATGCAAAAATTCCTTACGTTTTCGTTACAGCCGACGGGCATATATTTCTCCCTTATAAACAATTCATACTACGCCTCAAAAAACGGGCAATCAAACGTATTTTCGCAAAAATACGTATAATAATACCGCTGTTGTTTTAAGCATCAGAGCATACATTTATTTCCGTTTTGCATATGAAAATCAAATATACGTTAATTTATATTTTATCACGTTAACGCGAATATGTCAAATAAAATATGCAAACAATAATACCGACATTTCAGGAAAGGGGATAAAAATCATGAAGAAAAAGCCTAAAAAATATCCGTGTGAAGAGGCATTCCTTACAAATCCCGTCGCCTCCAATACAGACAGAACGGGATTCGCGGTTGTCGTTCCGCAAAATGATTTTGAAGCGGAATCGGTTTCGGATATGTTTGAAAACATACCGCTCACATCTCACAAGGAATTTACTCAAAAAGAAGATGAATATCATTGGAAAGATGAATAAAACAAAATCTCCGTCCGAAAAGGCGGAGATTTTTCATGCAGTTCACTTGTGTCTTTGTTTTTTTCGTGCAAAAATGCCGAATAAAGCGGTACAAACACCGATACATACAAAGGCCGTCAATAAAGCCCAACCGTATTTGTGCCAAAAATCACTCATCAAAGCTGTCTCCTGCTTTAATATCAGATTTGAAAGCGCAAAGCCACACAGTGCGCTCACGCACGCCTGTATCAGCTTAAACAGCACAAGCTTTTTACATGATACCTTGCACTCACTTATGAACCCGTTTATCTGGAATATAACGCAAAGTCCTCCCCATGTTGTGCAAAAACAAAGCAGCATTATTTTTACCTCCAAAGGCACAGCCGCTTTGCACACTGCCGCACAGCCGTTTGACAATTCGAGCAATATCGGTATGAAAACGCTCAAAAACCCGTTCTCGGGCAAAATATTGCATTTTGATATGAATTCAATAAGAATGGAAAATAATACAACGTATCCCCCGACCGTCAATATGGTTTTCACTGCACTTTCGACTGATGCTTTAAGCAAAGCTCCTATCGGCATACTCTTCTCTTCATTTTCAGGCTCTGTTTGAGAAGTATTTCTTGCTCCCGCACCGAGCTTCACGAACAGAAAAAGAGTGACGGCAAAGGATATATAATGCGAAGCAAGAATTATTATTCCCGCACCCGCATTACTAAGCATTTTAACGCCTATTGTGCTGATTATAAAAATCGGTGAACAAAATGAGCTGACAGCCGCAGTAAAGCACACATCAGCATCATTTATTTTGTTCTGTTTAAAGAGCATTGAAGTCATTCCCGCACCGACAGGATACCCCGAAACAGTGCCCACAAGAAGCGTTTGCGATGCCGCACGCGGAATACCCATTTTTTCGGTCAATCGCGAACACATTTTCGCAAAGCCCGAAAGTGCTCCGCTGTTTATAAGCATAGTGCTTACCGCCATAAACGGGAAAAGGGTAGGCACCATGTTTTCAGCCCACATTTGAACACCGCGTGCGGCGCCCTCAAGCGAAAGCGACGGGAATATGATCAGTAACGCCGTCATGATAAGAGGCAAAAAGCTCAATTTTCTCGACATATGTAAATTCTCCATAAAAAAATACAGTACAAAATATGCACTGTATCAATTAAATATATCCGGATTTAAATACGTATTTTATAAAATCACTGTTCGTCCTCGGCGGAGAAATACTCCTTAAGCTCCTGCTTACTGCTGTTTATTTCCTCGTTGATTTTAAGTATCTGCTCTGAAAGCTCGTCCATTTTGCCTATGAGATATTCATATGTACCCTGCTTGAGCTCGTCCATTTCAGCCTGCGTCTCGTTCATAATCTGCTTGCTCTTCATATAAGCGCCCTGAGTTATGTCATTTTCCATAACGAGTCTGTCAGCCTCTCTCGCAACGTCCTCCATGAGCGTCTGAGCCTCCTGCTGTGCCTCGATTATGAGCTTATTCTTTTCGGATCTCAAATGATTTGCCGCCTGAAGCTCCTGCGGAAGAAGCTTTTTCATTTCATCGAGCATATCGAGAAATTCATCTATATTAATAATACTCTTCGACTTAAACAAAGGTATCTGCCCCTCAAGCACAACATCTTCCATTGAACTTATCAAATCTATTACATTCACGATAATACATCCTTTCTTATAAAAAAATATATAAATATTATTTTGTACGTTTCTTTATTTCCTCTGACACCGTATCCAAAATAACCTCGGGCAGCATATCCGTAACGTCACCGCCGAGCGAGCATACCTCTTTGACTATACTTGAGCTGAGGTATGAATACTTGTAGCACGTTACCATAAACATTGTCTCTATATCCTCATCGAGCTTGCGGTTTGTGAGTGCCATTTGAAATTCATATTCAAAGTCCGAAATGAATCTCAAACCCTTTACTATTATTTTGGAATTATGCTTGTGCATATAATCCACAAGAAGCCCTTCAAACGCATCAACCTCGATATTGTCAAGCCCCGGTACGGACTCAACGCTCTTAACTATAAAATCGCGTCTTTCCTCAAATGAAAACATGGGATGTTTGCTCGGATTGAGTACAACGGCAACGATTACCTTGTCAAACATTTTCGATGCTCTTTTTATTATATCAAGATGTCCTTTTGTAATCGGGTCAAAGCTTCCGGGATATACAGCTATTCTCATAAAATTACCTCCGCATTTCATTTGTCATCATTATTCATCGACGGCTTCAAAAAAAGCAGTGCCGACCTGCCGTAACGTCTTTCATCCGCAATAACAAAGCTGTCGGGAATACTCGTTACGATAGAATTCTTCGCTTCAAACTGAACTATAACTATCCCCTCATCCTTTATCAGCGCGTTTTGAGCAATGCCCTTGAGTACGTCCGACTCAAGATTTTTGTTGTAAGGCGGATCAAAAAAAATCACGTCAAAGCGTTTGCCCGAAAGGAGCTTCATAGCCGTAAAAACATCGTTTGAAACAAGCGTCATGTCGCCCGCACAGCCCAAATATTCCGCATTTCTTTTTATCACGTTCAAGGCATCCCTGCCGTTTTCAACAAGAGTTATGTGCTTTGCGCCTCTGCTGAGTGCTTCAAAAGCAACGCTTCCCGTTCCGGCAAACATATCGCAGAACAAAGAGCCCTCTACCCTGTCTCTTATGATATTGAAAACAGCCTGCTTTACCATATCCGGAGTAGGGCGCGTGGAAAGCCCGTCAACCGTAAAAAGAGGTCTGCCCTTCCATTTACCTGCATTTATTCTCATTAATTCAACCAATCTCTGCAAAATAATTATAACGCATTAATTATAGCATAAATTATATATTTTTTCAAACATTTTATGCAATATTGTACTCAAATATAAACAGAATCATAATATACGGCAAATGCTGTTTTGCATATGAAAATACATTTTGGCAATACCCATGCACGATGTCGCATAAAATAATTGAAATTTATACGGAAGTGTGTTATAATTAACGTATGTTTAAAAACAGAACACAATAAAATTTTTATATAAAAGGATTAAAAAAAATGGACAGAAGCGAATACATAAAAAATGCACAGAAGCACATCGAAATGATTCTGAACAAACAGCTTGACAGAATCGAGAAAATGAAGGCTCAGACAGACTTTGTTGATTACTCAAAGCTGCCTGTAATAAAGATAGGCATCGTCGGCGGAGACGGCATCGGTCCGCAAATTACGGCTCAGGCAAAAAGAGTTATAGAATACCTGCTTGCCGATGACGTTAAATCGGGCAAGATCGAGCTTGTTGATATCGAGGGACTCACAATAGAAAACCGTGTTGCTCACAATCAGGCAATTCCGGACGACGTTCTGTGTGAACTGAAAAAATGCGATGTTATATTAAAAGGACCTACAACGACGCCTCAAGCCGGTGACCCGTGGCCGAATATCGAAAGTGCCAACGTTGCAATGCGTAAAGAGCTTGACCTTTTTGCAAACGTTCGTCCCGTAAGCATACCTGCACAAGGCATTGACTGGGTATTCTTCCGTGAAAATACAGAGGGCGCATATGCAATGGGCAGTCAGGGTCTGAGAGTAAATAAGGACCTCGGCATCGACTTCACCGTAACAACATATGAAGGCTCATACAGAATAATCAAAGCCGCATTTGACTACGCAAGAAAAACAGGCAGAAACAGAGTTACTGTTGTTACAAAGGCAAACATAATCAAAACGACAGACGGTATGTTCCTTGACATAGCGCGCGACATTGCAAAGGATTATCCAGAAATCACGTGCGATGAATGGTACATAGATATAATGACCGCAAAGCTTATTGACGAAAATCGCCGCCGCGACTTCAAGGTGGTTGTTCTCCCGAATCTGTACGGCGACATCATTACGGACGAGGCTGCGGAATTCCAGGGCGGCGTAGGTACGGCAGGAAGCTCCAACCTCGGCAAGCGTTACAGTATGTTTGAAGCTATACACGGCTCAGGCACAAGAATGGTTAAGGAAGGCAGAATCCAATATGCCGACCCGAGCAGTATAATTCGTGCGGCGGGAATGCTTCTTGAGCATATAGGCTACACTGAGGAAGCCAAAAAGCTGTTCAAAGCACTTGAGATATGCACTCAGACAGAAAAGAAGCTTGTTGTAACAGGCCGCGACACAGGCTGCACATCCGAGCAGTTTGCGGATTACATAATGGAAACAATACAAAAGCTTTAATTTTTAACTCGTAAAAGGAAATTATCATGAGCAAATTTATTCAGCCCAATAATTATAAACCGGTATTAAGCATATACGAGACGCAGACTGCGATAGGCTTCCTTAAGCATACATTTGAAAGAGAGCTTTCATCTGCGCTTAATCTCAAGCGTGTTTCGGCACCGCTTTTTGTAGAGCCTAAAACAGGCCTCAACGACAATCTTAACGGCGTTGAACGTCCCGTTTCATTCGACATTGCGGAAAACGGAGCAACAGCGGAGGTAGTACATTCTCTCGCAAAATGGAAGCGTATGGCGCTTTACAAATACAATTTCAGCGTCGGAGAAGGAATTTATACCGATATGAACGCAATAAGACGCGATGAAGAAATGGATAATCTTCATTCTGTGTATGTTGATCAGTGGGATTGGGAAAAAATAATCGACAGACAAATGCGCAATTTGGACTATCTCAAATCAACCGTTCAAAAAATCGTCGATGCAATATGCAATACTCTCGAGCAGATAAAGCTTAATTATCCCGCCGTTTCAACAACGCTTTCAAATGATGTAAGCTTTGTCACAACGCAGGAGCTTGAAGATATGTATCCGAATCTGACACCAAAGGAAAGAGAAAATGCGTATGTCCGTGAGCATAAAACGGCTTTTATAATGCAGATAGGCGATACGCTTAAGTCCGGAATAAAGCATGACGGAAGAGCACCCGATTACGATGATTGGTCGCTCAACGGAGACATAATGTTCTGGCACGATATTCTCGGCTGTGCCTTTGAGGTCTCCTCCATGGGAATCAGAGTTGATGCCCAATCTTTGGATTCCCAGCTGCAAAAAGCAAACTGCAACGAACGCAGAAGCCTTGAATTCCACAGAATGCTTCTCAATAACGAGCTTCCTCTGACAATGGGCGGCGGCATAGGTCAGTCACGTTTGTGTATGCTACTGCTCCAAAAAGCCCACATAGGAGAGGTTCAGGTTTCGGTTTGGGATGATGACACAATAAATTCATGTAAAAAAGCAGGAATAACATTGCTTTAACGGCATAAAATAATAACAAAGCCGTTGGCTCAATAAATATAAAAGCGGCAGTCAGATTAATTACGTTCAAACGTTCTTTTGACTGCCGTTTTTATTATGTACGATTTTTGCCGTGTCCTTTTAAGTCAATATCTTATATAGCCCATGCCCGGACTTGCAACATCATAAATCAGCAAAGCGATAATAATAATTACAAGAGAAATAAACGCAATGCTGAGAATACGTATGATTCGCGTCCACTTTTTTATTTCACGTTCCTTATCTTCAATGCGTTCGCGGCACATCTGCATCAAGATCGCGTGCGTATCGGCATTGGTATGGTCTGTGCTTTCTGTATTTTTTATTCCGGCAAGCTCATCGAGTGAGCCTCCCATTGCAATTACTATATCACAGATATTCTGAAAACTCGGGTTGTCCGTCTGCCCGGAAAATATTCTGCTCACGGTGCTCGACGGGACGCCGCTCTTTTCCGATATCTCCTGAATTGTCAAATTTTTCGACATTTTCAGCGCTTTGAGTTTTTCATACAACATACAATCCCATCCTTTCAGTTCAAATCCCGAATTTGGTATGCAATATTTTAAGAATTATTGCATTTATGGATAAATTTACCAAACTTGAGTATTTATTTTTCGAATACATAAATATATAATTAATACAGATGCAGAGCGGAAAGCCTTCACCCCCTATTATTTATAATTGTATATTATTTTCAAGCATTTGTCAAGCCCCGAGCAAAAAAAATATAAAAATAAAAGGAGATGCAACTATGTGGAAAGAAATCATTATCGCGTTAATCACTCTCGCAGGAACACTTGGCGGCGCATTGATCGTCAACAAAAAGTCAACCGCACTTTTCACCTACCGTCTGGAAAGGCTTGAAGAGTACACCGATAAGCATGATGAGCTTGTGGAACGAACAGTTGAATTGGAAAAACATTCTGCAATCCTTGACGAGCAAATGAGTTCGGCAAAAAGTAAAATAGACAGGCTGGACGAAATTGTCAGATAGCATTCTCTACATAGTAAGCACTTAATGCCGCTTTGTCCAATTATGACTGATTGAGCCTTATGAGCTTTATATCGGCTGTTTCAATAAGACCGTGATAATAAATTTCACGGTCTTTTGATGTTTTTTAACACAAATAACGTTTTAAATGTATTATTTTGGACAATCGGCATATAATAATTGTTTTGATTTGCATTTATTAACAAAATATTCATACTTTTTCAGTAAATTTTAAATTCATTTAACCTAATCTGTGGTATAATAAAAATACAAACAATAATAATTATTGGGAGGCAAATATATGGTTTACTTAATTATTGGCAAAAAAGGCACAGGCAAAACAAAAAAGCTCGTTAAACTTGCTCAGGATGCTCTCCACCAAGCTACCGGTCAAATAGTTTTTATCGATGACGATAAAAGATGTATGTCCGAATTGAATTATAAAATAAGATTTATTAACACCAAGGAGTTTGAGCTTTATTCAGCAGATGAGCTTTTCGGTTTCATTGCCGGCATGATAGCAGGTAATTACGATACTCAAAAAATATTTATTGACGGTCTTTACAACATAACCAATCTCACAAACGATACAATAGAAGATTTCTTGAAAAAACTCGATAAAATGTGTTCTAAAAACGATATAGACATTTACATCAACGTAAGCACAACTTCCGACAAATTGCCCGAAACCACACACAAGTATATACTTGAAGAGCTTGTCAACGAAGAATAACTTTCCAACGCAATAAAGAAAATCCGAAAAAGGAGAAATATATTGAGTATATTTCTCCTTTTTTGTATATCAAATTAAATTGTTTTCACAAGCTCGGCAATATTTCTGCCTACATCCTCGGGTCTGTGCGCGTCCGATGCAGTTATAATTTTTACGCCGTTTTCTTTTACCGCTTTAAGGAACTCGGGTGCCAAACCAAGCTCAATTTCATTGTGCTTCATATGAACTCCGCCGTTCTGCTCCGCACATATGCCGTGTTTTTTCATCAGTCCCGCAATTTTGTTGTACGTCGGAATCAAATCATATGACGGCGTATACCCGAATATCTTTATTGAGTCGGGATGCCCTACCGCATCAAAAAGCTCACTTTCTATCAGCTTCTCCATTATCTCAAAATGGCGTCTGTAAGCATTATCAACGTCCACATTTTCCCACGCTTTCCTGTTGAGGTCAAAGCCAAAGCCGTCAAGCCAATGAACAGAGCCTATAATGTGGTCAAAATTATATGAATGAATCTTTTCATCAATAAGCTTCTCCATACCCTCAAAGTAGCACACTTCAAGTCCGAAAAGAAGCTTTATGGGATACTTTCGTTTCCTGACTTCATCGATAAAGTCTGTGTATTCGGTCAAATCGCGCAGCTTCTTTTTGTAATACCAATTGTACTGAAAATCACTGTATTTTACTATATCTGTGTACATCGAAGCAAAATCCTTGAATTGATGCGTATGCTCAACCAGACATAGCGTATCGATGTTCATGGCAACCGCCCGGTCGACAAACTTATCTATCCAATCAAATGTATAATCCGCAAATTCAAGATGCACGTGCATATCTATCATAAATAAAAAATAACCTTTCTGTCCATAAAATATCAAACACCTCAAAACAGATGTTCTGAGGTGTTTTGTCTGTCATGCGTCATTTCGATTTCTTTTTCTTTCTCAGTGACGTAAATCCGAGAATCAACAGATTTACTCCCGCAACAACCTCACAGCCTGTAACAAGCATATCGTTACCGTTTAAGACCATAGCTGTATTTGCCTCGATCTTGATCCAATGGGCATACAATACCGTATCTTCAGTAAATTTTACAATGCTGTCCTCGGTTATTTGTCGTCCGTCCTCTGTGTACCAGCCGGCAAACATATATCCCATTTTTACTGATTCGGGCAACTTACCGAACGTGTCATTGTAATATACTTTCTTATGACTGTATTCAGGCTCGCCGCCGTCCGCATAGAACGTTATATGGAAGCTGTTCATGTTAATAACGGCATAAAGCGTCTTATCAGATACGGAAGTATATATATCCTCTGCATTAACTCTGTTTCCGTTTTCATCAGCCCAATACATAAACTTGTAGCCGTCGGCATTGATTTCCGGAAGCGTTCCGTACTCGGAATTATATGCAACCTCCATTGTCATGCTCGTATCTATAACACCGTTTATGTTGAAATATACATTGTATTCAACGGGCGACCAATGTGCCGTAAATACCTGCTTATCAACAGGACGAACCGGCATATTCTCCGTTACCATGTTTCCGTCTGCATCAAACCAGCCTATAAAATTATATCCCTGCCTTGTAATTTCAGGCAATGCCTCGTAAAGCTGATCGCACGTAAAATCCATATTGTCAACGTCGCACTTGCCGCCGTTATGATCGAATATTACGTCATAAACTATCGCTATCCAATGTGCTTCGAGGGTTGTGTCGTTCGTAATCTTTACTATGCTCTCCGACGTAATTTCAACTCCGTCCAAATACCAGCCGTCAAATATATATCCCGGTCTTTGAGCCTCGGGAAGTGTTCCGTATGCCGAATCATATGTAACTATCATAGGCGGAATAACGAGCTGTGAGCCTTTGCCGTCAAACGTTACCTCATATGACATAGGTGCCCATACAGCAGTCAGGTCAATATCGGACGTTATCTTTACCACATCCTCAGGCATAACTGTTTTTCCGTCGGCATCTGTCCACTTAACAAATTTGTAGCCTGCCTTTATCGGTACCGGAAGCTCACCGTAACGTGAATCGTAGGTAACCTTTTTAAACATTACATCCAGCTGAGCATTTCCCGATGTTACAAAATGTAATGTATATTCATTCGCGTGCCACATAGCAGTCAGCGTGTGGTTCTCGGCATTAATAACCTTTGACATTTCGGTTATTATTATTCCGGATGAATTTTTCCAGCCGTCAAACGTGTATCCCACTCTGACAGGCGTCGGGATCATGCCGTAATCGGAACCAAACTCTACCTTCAATGAATCTGTGCTGAGCTCTCCGCCCTGTGCATCGAGTGTAACCGTAAACATAAGCGGTGCCCAATCTGCAACAAGCTTCTGAGATGATGTTATTTTAACCACATCTCCGCTGTAAGCATGATTACCGTCGGCAGTTTTCCAGCCTATAAATCTGTAACCGTATTTATACGGAGTGTACAAATCAGGGTACCCATCATCATATGTTACTATCTTGTCAGCCAATGCACTGTTATACTCAAGTGAACCGCCGTTTAAATCAAAGCCTATTATAAAGCTCAACGCTTTCCACTGTGCATAAATAGTGCTGTCATCGGTAAGCTGAACGATCTCACTTGACGAAATCACGACGCCGTCCTCTGTCCTCCAGCCTACAAATGAATATCCGATGCGTGTTGCCGAAGGCAATGCTCCGTACGCGCTGTCAAATACAACAGTTTTGCTTTCAAACGATGCTTCTCCGCCTGCCGGATCGAAAGTAATATTTATTTTCTTTGCCGACCAATGCGCATAAAGCACAATGTCAAACGGATTCTCCACAATGCTATCGGATGTGATATGCTCACCGCCCGTTGCTTCCGTATACCAGCCCTCAAATACGTATCCGCGCTTTATCGGGAGCGGCATATCTCCGTACGGAAGCTCAAATGCAACCTGTATATTCCATGCCTCGGAATCTCCTCCGTTTACGTCAAACGAAACATTATACTTGTTCGGTACCCAATGTGCATAAAGCGTTGAATCCTCGCCTATCTTGAGGATCGAATCCTCTGTGATAAGCAAGCCTTCCTCCTTAAGAGTATACCAACCGTCAAATGTATATCCTGTTCTTACAGGTATCGGCAATTCTCCGTAAGGCGAATCAAATGTAACTCGCTTGCTCTCAAATGAGCTTTCTTTACTTCCCGTTTCAAACGATACATTATATGCGTTTACAGACCAATGTGCGAAAAGCGTCTGATCCTCTGTAATATTTACAGGTGTTGTTTCGAGAATCTGCGTTCCGCCTACGCTTGCAGTAAACCAGCCCTCAAACGTATATCCTGTCTTTGTAGGTATCGGCAAAGCGCCGTATGTTGTCAAGTAAACAACAGATTTACTGTCTGTCAAGCTCGTTCCGCCGTTTGCATTAAAGCTTACAGTGAAAGAACCCGGTTCCCAATGTGCATAAAGTGTTATATCCGAAGTAATTGCAACCTTTGATGAAGCAACTATCTTGTTTCCGCCCTCTGCTGCCGTATACCAGCCTGTAAATGAATAGCCCTTTCTTGTCGGCATAGGCAATGTACCGTACTCGGCATCGTAAGTAACAGTCTTTGTCGTTGCTGTCATGCTGCCGCCGTTTGTATTGAATGAAACCTTGTATGTGTTAGGTACCCAATGTGCATGAAGCGTTATATTTGAAGTTATGGCTACCTTACTGTCTTTTGTTATCATCGTGCCGCCGCTTGGTGCCGTAAACCAACCTGCAAATGTATATCCGACTCTCGTTGCCGTCGGGAGTTCACCGTATGTTGAAAGATATGTTACGGATTTGCTTGCCGCAGAAGCCTTGCCTCCGTTTGCATTGAATGTTACAGTATATGACGATACTGTCCAATGTGCATAAAGTGTCTGATTGGCTGTTATTTTAACAGCGCTTGAAGCAGTAATTTTTGTGCCGCCGCTTGCCGCCGTATACCAACCGTCAAACGTATGTCCCGGCCAAACAGGTACCGGAAGAGTGCCGTATGTTGAATCATATGTCACCGTCTTGCTCGTCTGTGATACGGTTGCTTTATTTCCGTTTTCGTCTGCCGCTCCGTTAGGTGCAAAGCTTACAGTATATGTTTTCGGAATCCAATGTGCATATAAAGTTATATTTGTCGAAAGGTTAGCCGTCGTGTTCGCAGTAATGAGTGTACCGCCGCTTGCCGCCGTATACCAGCCCGCAAAATCATAACCCTCTCTTGTAGGTGTAGGCAATCCCTCATGATAAGCAAAAGGTCTTGTGTTTTCTACCTTTATTGATGTCTTAGAAACGCTTCCGCCGTTGGGATTAAGCGTTACCGTATACATCTGATTCTTTACGGTAACCTGAACAGTTGCCTTAGTTCTTATCGTTATTCCACCTGTGCCCTTATAAGAAAGCGTTACCGTAATATCTGCTGTTCCCGCAGCCTTTGCAGTAACAACACCGGAAGCATTTACCATGGCAACAGTAATGTCTGACGATGTCCATGCGAGCGTACCGGAAGTAGGTGCATATGTTGCCGTCAATGTCTGAGACTGTCCTGCAAAAATCGTGAGCGCGCCGCCTGAAATCGAAACAGACGGTGAGAGCACTGTAAAATACTTCTTATTGCTTGTTACAGAGCTTGCGGCATTTGAAGCCTTATAATAAACATAATATTCAGTGGAATTTGAAGTAAGTGCAGAAAAAGTATAAGAATAGCTTGCGCTTGTCGATGTGTACTGACTTACAACTTTATTTGAATTCTTTTCCACAACATAATATGTTATGCTCGTTGCATTGCTTATGCTTGCGGAGAAGCTTATCTTATCTCCGAGATAGAAGCTTGTTGCAGCGCTTCCCGCAGAGTTCTTAACAGTAATATCGCTACCTGTAACTTTTACAGCTGTGGACGGCGGATAATTTACGTATGTATAAAGACCCATGCCGCCTTTTCTGTAATTGGCAAAAGCTTCCCATGTGTAATATGCACTGGTTCTGATTCTATTATATGTTCCGTTTGCATTTGCGTCATATATGTATATACCGTCTGCTCCAACGCTGTCAACAATCATTGAATGCTGACCCGATGTACCTGAAGAAATACAAGCCTGAATTACATCACCCGGACGTGCCTGTGATAAAAGTGCCTTTACTTCTGCCGCGCCGTATGCGTTAGGATACAAATATGTACCGCTCACAAGCTTCATATTGGCATTTGAAGCAAGCTGGTATCTTGCCGAGCCGCTGTATGCCCTTGCCATTTCGCATCCGAAAAGAGCTCTCCATACTTCATTTGCAAAGCCGAAGCATTCATACGGACCGCCGGCATATCCGGTAGACCATACATAAGTGCCGCTTGTGGTGTTCTCCTGTGAGCCCTTCCACACGCTCCCGTTGCCGTAATAAAGCTGAACAGCCTCAAGGCGTTTTTCAACTTCACCGGATGTTGCCGGTGCAGATGCCTTTCTTGTTGCATTAGAAAGATCTATGTAGCCTTTATTTCCGTTGTAAGCCGTTTTGCCCCACGAACCGTTAATGTTTATTACGTATATATATGTATTTGCAGGAATTGTCGTAAGTGTTGTAGCTGTGCTGCTTGCGGAAGCTTTAAGCTGAACGGATGTATTTGTGACATAGCAAGCGTTCACCTGAGTCCATGTAGCAGCATTACTTTTGATAGCATTTGCCACCGGAATGACAATTACTGCCAAAAGTACTATGTATAATACAATTTTGAGTATTTTTTTATTTTTCTTTGTCATAATTTACCTGCCAAATATATACAATATAATAAACAAAACGCCGTAACGGAAAAAAATCCGGATACAGTCAGTCCATATTAATAAATGTTACAATACTACACGTAGAATATTTTATCACGTTAGTTTTCAAATGTCAACAGAAAAAGACAAAATTTTTCCGATATTCATGATTTATTTAAAAATTCGCGCAAATATTATCTAATAAATACAGCCCTTTCCGCGAAAACATGAGGAAAAGGCTTGTTAAAATCAATCCATTATTTCCGATTTCTTTGTTATGCACGCATCGATTCCGGCTATATAATCAGCCGCATTCTTTGGGTTTGACCTGCGCTCTATTCTCGTAGTACCTGAGTAGCATCTCTTGCTGACAGAGCCTGCCCCTGCCGCCCAGCACGTGCTTGTATCGTCCATCATTCTTATGTTGTATATGCAGATGCGGTTTTTCTTGCACCAGCCCGTGTTTTCAAGTCCGCCGAGCATATATTTCTGTCTGTACAAATAATACGGCATATATCCTCGTTGCCTGAATATATCCGCATATTTTTCCGTCAATGCCCCGAAATCGCACGTACCCGAAAAAATATTCGCACCTATCCTGTTAAGCTCTGATGCGTGCTTCAGTGCAAGCACATGAATGGTTATTCCGTCCGGGTCAAGTGCAAGGACTCTGTTGAACGTGTTTTCCACGTCGGTCTCATTTTCACCCGTAAGTCCTATTATAAGGTCCATATTTATGTTGTCAAACCCGATAGCTCTTGCAAGCTCAAACGTCCTTATTATATCCTCTGTCGTATGCCGCCTGCCTATCAGTTCGAGCGTTTTGTCATTCATCGTCTGCGGATTTATGCTTATGCGGGTGACACCTGCGCCTTTCATCATCACCAATTTTTCTTTATCGATAGAATCGGGTCTGCCCGCTTCCAAAGTAAATTCTTTTATGCTTCGTTTTGATGCGGCATCATTGCATATACTCAAAAGCCTTTCAAAATGCTCGTGCGAAAGAGATGAAGGTGTTCCACCGCCGACATAAAGTGATTCAAATTTTTCTCGCGCATTGTCCGTTATAAAACGCACTTCCTTTTCAAGCGCGTCCATGTATTTGTCAAGAATCGGTTCAACCTTGTCCACAAGCTCCGACGGAAAAGAACAGTAATTGCATCTTGAATTGCAAAACGGAATATGTATGTATAATGAAGCACTGTCCGCCTCAGGCGTGCATGATTGCTGAACAATAGCCGTTTCCGTGAGCAGTCTTGCCTTTTCCTTTGAAACGTCATACTCCGTCTGCAACAGCTTTTCGGTAATATCGGAAGAATTATTTGCAAGGAATCTGTTTGCAAGAGTAAGAGGTCTTACACCCGTCAGCATACCGTAAGGCAGACTTCTGCCTGTATATTCCTTAAGCGCATAATAAACGGTTTCCTTGAGCGCGCCCTTTACACGGCGTTTGTACAATATAATATCCTCGTTATCATGCATCGCCTCAACCGTCTTTTCGCGCACTATGCTTTCTTTTGAATAATTAAGAGTGCTCGTCCATTTATTGTCGCAAAAAACACAGCTTATACAAAAAGAATATTCCTCGTTCTGCTTTTGTTTATTTATATCAACAGTTTCATTTGGGAAAAACGCTCGTATTAATTCAGCCGCTTCATTTGCAAGCGTCTCAACAGAAACATCAAGTCCTACCATTATTCCTCTCCAAAAGAGCCTTCACCAAATAATTCGACGCTTTTTCTTCGCCTATTGTCGTGCTTTCACCGTGACCAGCATTGACTGCTGTTTCATCGGGAAGCAGAAACAATCTTCTTATCGATTCCGCAAGCACCTCGTCATCACCCGTCGGGAAATCCGTTCTGCCGTGGGAACCGCAAAAAAGAGTATCTCCCGAAAACAATACTCCGTCGCCGTAAAGACTCATTCCTCCGCGCGTGTGTCCGGGAGTGTATATTACCTTTAGCTTTGAATTGCCGACTATTATCTCGTCATTATTCTTTACAAGCACGTCCGCTTCAGCACAAACAGGCGAATCTGCAAAGGATAACGATAAATTCATATACGGGTCTTTTAATATGCCCGCTTCCATTTCGTGTATGATAAGCGGCACTTTGTATTTCTTTCTTAAATCATCGGCATAAGCCGAATGGTCAAAGTGTGCATGAGTGAGTACGACTGCCTCGGGCTTCATGCCTATTTTATCGACAGTCGATGTAATTATATCCGGTCTTGCGCCGGGGTCAATTATAATTCCGCGCATCGTTTCCGTGCAGAATACAAAATAACAGTTGACCCTCATGGCACCAACTACAACATATTCGTAATCAAGCATTGTTTTTCTCCAATATAAGCGTAACAGGACCGTCGTTTTCGGCAACAATCTTCATATCCGCTCCGAATACTCCCGTATCTGCCTTTGCGCCGTCTCGTCTCATGAGTTCAATAAAATACTCATAAAGCGGAACCGCAAAATCCGGCGGTGCCGCCTGTGTAAAGCTCGGTCGTGTGCCTTTTTGGCAGTCGCCGTAAAGAGTGAACTGCGATATTATGAGATATTCATATCCCATATCTGATGCGGACAGGTTCATTTTTCCGTTCTCATCTTCAAATATTCGCAGCTTTTTTATTTTATCCGCAAGCCACTCCGCCTGAGCCCTCGTGTCGTCGTTTTTTATTCCCAAAAAGATAAGTATTCCGTTGCCTATGCTTCCGACTGTTTTTCCGTCAACGCTTACCTCGGCGGATTTTACTCTTTGTATAACTGTTTTCATTCGGATTTTTCCTTTTCGGCTGAATTATTTTCTGTAAACATCGCCTATTCCCGGCTTACTGCGAACCTTGTTCATAAAGCCAGCAAGCTGTTCCTTATTTTTAACGTTTACGGTAACATGAATTATTCCCTTGTTTTTTTCTGTCGTGACAGATACAAGCTCCATATTCATATCCGAAAGCGTAAGCACAACATCGGCAGATGCCTTATTAAGATTTGCCGTATCATGCACGCATACATCAACCTTTGCCTGATATATGCCGTTGTAGCTTTTATCCCACTTCACATCGAGAGTGTGATAATCCTCGTCAATATACTTCTTGACATTCTTACAGTCCATTCTGTGAACGCTGACACCTTTGCCCTGCGTCACGTACCCTACAATATCGTCGCCCGGAACAGGCATACAGCACGGTGCCAGATGAATAAGCACGTTATCCACACCGGGGAGAATAACGCCCTTTGACATTGTGTTCTTCTTTTTATTGACGATTTCTACATATGCGTCCTGACCTATTTCAGGCTTTTTCTGCAATTCCTCTTTGAACTTTTCTATGAGCTTAAAGAGTACCTTATTTGTAGTTATGCCGCCGTACCCGATAGCCGCATACAAGTCATCCACCGTCTTATAGCCGTGCTTATTCATTACGGCGTTAAGCCATTCCTTGCGCATCAAGGCGGACAGATTATAGCCCTGTCTGACGGCGCTCTTTTCAAGCATATCCTTGCCGCGGGCAATATTCTCTTCTCTGTTTGTCTTTTTGAAGTATTGCTTTATCTTTTCGCGAGCCTGAGTGCTTTTTATTATATTCAGCCAATCGCGGCTCGGCTTTGCGTTCGGAGACGTTCTTATGCCGACTATATCGCCCGTCTGCAAAACATAGTTCAACGGAACAAGCTTTCCGTTTACCTGTGCGCTTACGCACGTATTTCCGACTTCGGAGTGTATGCTGTACGCAAAATCAATCGGAGTTGAGCCTTTGGGAAGATTTTTTATATCTCCCTTTGGTGTAAACACAAGAACTTCGTCAACGACAAGGTCCTGCTTTACAGCATTTATGAAGTCCTCCGCATCATGGTCCTCTGCCTGCCATTCAAGGAGCGAGCGCAGCTTTACCATAAGCGCGTCAAATGAGCTGTCCTTCTCGCCTGTCGTGCCCTCTTTGTACTTCCAATGCGCCGCAACACCGTATTCGGCTATTCTGTGCATTTCCTCGGTACGTATCTGCACTTCAAACGTTTCGCCGTTTTCATCGATAACGGTCGTATGCAAAGATTGATAGTTATTCGGCTTTGGGCTGTTTATATAATCCTTGAATCTGTTGAAAATCGGTTTCCACAGCTCGTGTACCATAGCCATTACAATATAGCATTCAAGCTTTGTCTTTACTATAACTCTCAGTGCAATGAGATCGTAAATCTGCCCGAACTCCTTATTTTGCAGATACATTTTTCTGTATATGCTGTAAAAGCTCTTGGGTCTGCCCTGAACATCCGCTTCTATTCCCGCGGATTTCAGCTTTTCCTGCAATGTATCGATGAGACTTTGTACGTATTTTTCTCTTTCAGCCCTTTTCTGCGCAACCTTTTTGGAAATATCATTGTACGCAACAGGGTCTATATATTTAAGAGAAAGATCCTCAAGCTCCCACTTTATTTTGAACATACCGAGTCTGTGTGCAAGCGGCGCATAAATTTCGAGCGTTTCATAAGCCTTGTTCCTCTGCTTTTCACTCGTCATAAATTCGAGCGTTCTCAGATTGTCGAGTCTGTCGGCAAGCTTAATAACAATTACTCTTACGTCGTTTGCAGTCGCAACGAGCATTTTTCGCCAATTTTCAGCCTGTCTTTCAACCTTGCTTGAGTATTCGTACTTATCGATCTTTGTGACTGCTTCAACAAGCGATGCCACCTCTGCGCCGAAATCGTTTTTCAGCTGTTCCTTTGTGTAGGGGGTGTCCTCAACTGTATCGTGAAGAAGCCCTGCCTTGATCGTTGCCGTATCCATGCCGAGTTCCGCAAGCGTACACGCCACATGGATAGGATGTATTATATACGGCGCGCCCGAAAAGCGCTTTTGATCCTTATGAAGCTCGTTTGCCTTATTATAAGCAACTTCGTACTCCCACCAGGCATTGTCGCCGTATTGCTTTTTTATCATATTGACAAGTTCTGTTTTTGCCTCTTCAACAACATCCATTGATACCACCCTACCTTTCCGTTGAATTTTCCATGCACAAAGCCCGAAGGCTGATTTATGCACGTTTGTTATGCCATTACTCTACGTCGTCGTAATTAATAAGTGTCGATACCTTATAATCCTTAAGCAGTTCTCTTCCGTTAAGCGCGCTGAGCTCGCTTACAAACAAAAATCCGGCTACAATTCCGCCCAAGCTTTCCGTAAGCTTTGCCGCCGCCATTGCAGTTCCGCCCGTCGCAAGCAGATCGTCTACAATGAGAACCTTCTGACCCGGCTTAATTGCATCGATATGAACCTGAACCTCATTTGCACCGTATTCAAGTCCGTACGGCTGTGTTATAGCCGGTGCAGGAAGCTTGCCCGGTTTACTTACGGGTATAATTCCCTTTTTCATGGCGTAAGCAACAGGTGCGCCTACAATAAAGCCGCGTGCTTCAGGAGAAGCAACAAGATCAAATTCAAATTCTTTTGCCGCCTCAACAAGCTCGTTTACCATTTCCTGATAACCCTCAGGGTCCTTAAGAAGCGTCGTGATGTCCTTGAAGCTTATTCCCGGCTTCGGGAAGTCGTTAATAACTCTGATTTTTGATTTCAAATCCATAAAATTCAACCTGCCTTTTCTTTTGTAGTAAATATGTTTATGTATTTATTGTACAGCGCACTGTCAGTAAGCTGTCTTTTTTTAATATTATCGGCAAACATAAGCTTGATCATTCCGTCCGCCTCTTCATATGAAATAAAGCCGAGCTCGCTGAAAACATTCAATGCAAGCTTCAAGCCGAACACGCTCAATTCCATTTTACCCACATCGCACAATATATCCCGCGCCGCCGATACAGTGCTCCAAACGGAAAATCTGTGTGCGTTTTCCTTAAGCGCTTTATATATTGCCGCAAACGAGTCTCTGTCAAGATGTTTTTCGTTTGCAAACGGATTCGATGCTTTATAATACCGTATTCTGTCCGTATGTGCAAGCATTTCCGCCGCAATATAGTCGGAAGCATATACTCTGCCGAACTCTCCCGGCAATACTGTATCTTTGTAAGGCATTGCAAGTACGGCATTCGTGCCGAAATCTCGTCCCGACGGAAGTGCGCCTATGTGAATATCTATATTGTCCTGAAAATTGTTTTTTACTATCAGCTCAAGTATTTTCTTAAGCGATATTTCATCGGAAACAATCAAAAGCGAACCTGTTTTATGCTTCAATACGTTTTCAAACGCCTCTTCAAGCGTAATGCTCTCGTTTTGAACAGATTCATTGACAACAAAGCCCTCTTTGAAAGCCTCAAAGAGTCTCACGCCTGCCGTTTCGGCAACAGCATCTATATCTTGCTCATTGAAAACGTTTATTTTTATTTCTTTCAGACCGAGCTGTACCTTTTCAATTCCCTGCCATGTGTTTATATCAACCGAAAATACAGCACTTTTGGGAGCTGTGCAGTTTACGGCATCAATGTAGTCCGCTTTACCGAAGCCAACGCAGTCAATGCTCAGTCCGCCTGCATCAAGAGCCGTTCTTATTACGTTTTTATCCTTGCCTATTATAACCGCATTCTTGAAGTTCAGTCTGTCCGAATAGAAAACAGGCGCCTCATTATCCTTACCGAACGGTTCAAGTGAGGCAAGCTCCTTTGCGGTTTTCATGTTTATGTCAGACGGAGAAAGCTTGAATTCGCAATCGATACGCGGTACGAGCATATCCTCCGTTATATTCTTATCCGCATAAGCTTCCATACGCAACACAAATTCAGGTATGTTAGTCCTCGGAAGCGAAAATCCCGCAGCCTGAGAATGGCCTCCGAATTTTGTATATAAATCTCTGCATTCACAAAGTGCCTTGTATATATCAAAGCCGTCAATACTGCGCGCAGAGCCTGTGCAAACATCATCGCCGCAGGATATTACAAGCGACGGTCTGTTATACTTCTCCACAAACCGCGATGCCGCAATGCCAATAACTCCCTTATTCCAGCCTTCCCCGAATGCGATTATTATTTTTTTGTCGCACAGATTGCCCGAAAGAATCATTTCCGTTCCGCTGTCGTAAATTTCCTTTTCGATTTTGCGGCGCTCTTCATTATATTCGTTAAGCTTAAGAGCAAGACTGTACGCTGTTTTGAAATCATCCGACAAAAACATATTCAGTCCATCGCGTGCCGTGGACATTCGTCCTGCCGCATTAAGCCTCGGCGCCATTCCGAATGCGATTCCGCGCGCATTAATGTTTTTATCCGCATATCCTGCAACAACTTTAAGAGCCTTTACTCCGGCAGACGGAGCAGTATTCATTTTGATAATTCCGCGGCGCACATAATATCTGTTTTCGTTTTTGAGCGGCACAACATCGGCAACCGTTCCTATTGCGGCAATATCATAATAATCACTCGCCACCGCTTTGCCGCCGTGAGCTTCAACAAGCTTCAATGCAAGCCCTGCCGCACACAGCTCCTTAAACGGATACTGACAATATTTCTGCTTCGGATTGATTATAATATCGGCATCGGGCAGCTCTTCGGGCGGATTGTGGTGATCCACTATCATAACGTCCATTCCGAGCTCCTTTGCAAGGGCAACCTCCGCAAGAGACGTTATTCCGCAGTCAAGCGCAATTATTATCTCGGAACCCTTCGCCGATATTTTTGATATGGCGTCTATGTTCATCCCGTAGCCTTCGGTGAATCTGTTCGGTATATAGCAATTTATATCAGCGCCTGCCGACTTTAAGTATCTGTACAGTATGCTAACAGACGTTATTCCGTCAACGTCGTAATCACCGTATATTGTGATTTTTCTTTTGTCCTCAATTGCTTCCGTTAAAAAGTCCACCGCTTCGTACATTCCGAGCATCAAAAAAGGGTCATTGACAACAGAGTCGTCACAGTCAAGAAACTGTCTCCCAATTTCTTCGCTGTCAATCCCTCTGTTTATAAGCACTGCGGCTGTTGCATTCGATATTCCGAGCTCCACGGCAAGACGGCATATGTCATCGGGCTCAGCTATACATTTTTTATTGATTATCGCCATAACAAAATCCGTACTTGCACGGCAGTGCAAAAATTCCTTTCTTCAGTGATTTTCTTTTTGCCTCAGCATTCAAAATCAAAGGCACGGACCCTCAAGCACCGCTTTGAACGCAGTGTCGCGGTCCGTGCCGTCATACCGTATATGAATCAAAGCTTTACGGCTTTTGCTTTATCCTTCTTGTTCTTTGTCATCAGTACCCACAGAGGTCCTGCAATAAATACAGATGAGAAGAAGCCTGCAATAACACCTATTATTATAGGAAGCGTAAATGTCTTTATGGATTCAACTCCGAGCACAAAGAGCACAACAAGTGCAATCAATGTGGTAATCGTAGTATTTACAGAACGATTCAATGTTTCTCTTATGCTTGTATTTACAATTTCATTCAATGAAACATCGCCCGACATTTTCTGTCTGTTGGAACGTATTCTGTCGAATATGATTATCGTATTGTTAATCGAATAACCGACGATCGTAAGCAGTGCGGCTATAAAAGGCGTATTTATCTGAATACGGAAGAGTATTGTAAATACGAACATTATCAGAACATCGTGTACGATTCCGATAAGCGCCACAACGCCAGATGCAAGCTCAAATCTGAACCAGATATAAGCAAGCATGAGTACGAATGCAATAGCGAGTGCGAGCGACGCATTTATAAGCAGGCTCTTGCCTATTGTAGGTCCTACATATTCAACATCGAACTTGTCATCGCCCATCTCATATTTTTCTTTAAGGTCGGCTATTATCTTGTCCTGAATTTCATTTGCGTCATCGGTACCGCCAAGTCTTATATCAACGCCCATATTGTTGTCGCCCGAATAAGATACAACAGCGTTGCTTGTGTACTCGCCGACTATGCTTCTTATGTCGTCAACCTCAAACTTGCCGCTGCCTATTTCGGCATAAATAAGGGAACCTCCGCTGAAGTCAACGCCTATATTGAGTCCCATTACAAAGAAAAGAACTATTCCGGCGATTATAAGTGCTACCGGCAAAGCAAAAATTTGTTTCCATTTACCGCAAAAATCAAAATTACGCATCAGCAGATTCCTCCATTTTCACACCGTAAGCACGTGGATTTTTTACGCCCATATTGATCATCCACTTAAGGAATGTATGAACGAATACAACTTCGGTCAGAAGTGCAAGCACAATACCTATACCAAGTGTAACGGCAAAGCCCTGAACTGTTCCCGTACCGAATATAGCCAGAACGATAACAGCTATGAGAGTTGTAATGTTTGCGTCAAGTACCGCCTTGAAAGCGTTTTTGAAGCCCTTCTCCACAGAGTTCGCAAGAGAACGTCCTGTTTTGATTTCTTCCTTGATTCTCTCAAATATAACGACGTTTGCGTCAACCGCCATACCGAGCGAGAGAATGATACCTGCAATACCCGGCAATGTAAGTGTTACGTTGAACAGGTAAAGCGCAATGATCATAAGCACCATATATACCGCCAAAGCTATGTCAGCCATAAGACCCGGTATTCTGTATACAAGAAGCATGAACAGGAGTATAAGTGCAAATGCAATTATACCTGCCGTTATAGTCTTTTCAAGAGAACCTGCACCGAGTGTTGCGCCTACGTTCTTAACGGCGATCTCTTCCAGCGGAACAGGAAGCGCACCGCTCTGAATAAGACCTGCAAGCTGCTGAGCAGATGCAAGTGAGCTCATGCCCGAAATAATTGCAACACCGTCGGAAATGACTGAATTTACAGTCGGATACGATATGCACGTATCATCGAGATAAATGTATATGATCTGCTTGAGATACTTTGTCGTTGCCTCTTTGAATTTTTCTTTTCCGGAATCATTGAGCTTAAGGTATACAATGTAGCCTTCCGTGGAAGAATCAAGTCCCTGTGCGGACTCAACATCATCACCAGTAAGCAGAACGGTTTCCTTATCCGGAGCTCTGAATTCAAGTACAGCCGGCTTCATAAGTACGTCTGAAAGCTCGTTTGCATCGCTTACACCCGGGACTTCAACGACAATCTGATCCGAGCCCTGTCTTGTGATCGTAGCCTCGGTATAGCCTGCCGAATCAAGACGGGTTCTCAATACACGTTCAGCGCTGTCAAGCGCCGACGACGTATCGTCTATACCTGTCAGATCTGCCTGATAAATAACTCTCATTCCACCTCTGAGGTCAAGACCGAGGTCAATCTCGTTCACCATCGGGACAATTTCCCACGGAGTCCACAGAGGCATTCCGTTGATTTCGATAAAGCCGAGAAAAGCAGTTACCAAAACCGTCAGAACAAGCCAAACAACACTTCGTTTCTTTTTCTTCATAACTAAAGTCCTTTTCCCCGGCGGATAAAGCCTTTCCCGCCGAATAAACATTTTGCTTCACACGTATTGTAAAGCATCGGTAATAATAATATATATTATAAACGATAAATCAAAGTTTGTCAATTAAATTTACCGAATATAATGCTCCATACAAATATTTTTAATTATTTTATCATAATCCGCGAAAAAATGCAATTCAATTTACACAATATCCGTTTATGTATTAAAAAAATTATTTTTTCATCGCTCGCATCACAGTGAATTTTCAATGTATATTTTTTATTAATACACACAAACTTCATTTTTGATTATTGTATTTTGCCGTTTAATGTGATATAATAATTTATATTTGTGGGACCGGGTGCTTATATGCTGGAAAGTGTTTATAAAACCGTAAAAAAATATAATATGCTTTCTTCGGGCGATACCGTTGTAATAGGCGTATCGGGAGGAGCCGACTCGCTTGCTCTTTTGTGTCTGCTCGATGAAATGTCTGAAGAATTCGGAATCAAATTACACGCAGTACACATAAATCACTGTCTGAGAGGCGCCGACGCCGACGCCGACCAGGCATTTGTGGAAGCATTCTGCAACAAGAGGAATATAATCTGCACTTCTTTTGTATATAATGTAAAGCAATATGCAAAGGAAAACGGTCTTTCATCTGAAGAAGCAGGCAGAATACTCAGATACAAGGCGTTTGAAAGCGTTGCCGCGGGATATGAGTCGGCAAAAATAGCGACAGCACATCATCTGAGTGATAACTGCGAGACTGTTCTGCACAACATACTGCGCGGAAGCGGTACGACAGGGCTTGCGGGCATTCGCCCCGTGCGCGGGGTATATATCCGTCCGCTCATTGAAACCACCAAAAGCGAGCTTGAAGGCTACCTCGTCTCAATGGGCATACAGTGGTGTACCGACAAAACAAACAGCGAAGCAATATATACACGCAACAAGATACGACTCGAGCTTATTCCCTATCTCAAAGAGCACTACAATGCGTCAATAGAATCGGCATTGTGCAGGCTCAGCTCATTGTGCCGCGAGGACGATGATTATCTGCACAGTTGCACTGCCGAAGAGTTCAAAAGATGCTGTAAGAGTGAGGGCAGCTCACAAGTAATGCTCGATAAAATAAGATTCAGCACTCTGCACACTGCAATAAAAAGGCGACTTATACGCTATATACTCGAGTTTTTGAAAATTCCTCTTAAGGACGTGCATTTAACGCATATAGATGACTGCATACATTTCATTCAGACAGCTCAGTCAGGCTCGTTTGTCAAGGTGTCAAAATGCACAGTACAAATACAGCAGTCGGGCGTTTTCTTCAAGCAAGATGCCTGCCAAGAGGAGGATTATTCGTACAGCATAAGCGCCGGTCAGACTGTTTTCATAAGCAGTACCGGGCAGACAATAACCTGCACAAGGGTAAGCTCGTATGTAAAGACAGACAAAAACACCGTTTTTATAAATGCTGACGGCACAAACGGTATTTTTGAGGTAAGAAACCGCAAAAGCGGCGACAAAATAAGACCGTTCGGATTAAACGGCACAAAAAAACTGAAAGATTATTTTATTGACAATAAAATTGACGTATGTGTACGCAATAAAATCCCGTTAATTGTATATAATAATGAAGTAGTGTGGATTGCGGGAATGTGTCTTAACGAAAATTATAAAATAACGGGACAGACAGAAAACATATTGAAATTTGAAATAAAATAATATATAATATATCATAAAATCAATAAAGGAATTCCGTTATCACGGATTAAGGTGCATTATGGGCGAGACAAGTTACGGTAAAATACTTATAAGTGAAGAACAGATTCGAAACAGAATAAAAGAACTCGGAGCTCAGATAACAAAAGATTACGAGGACAAAAAACTTCTTCTCGTAGGCATTCTCAACGGATGCGTATATTTCATGACTGACCTCTCAAGAGAAATCGACAAGCTTCTGCAAATAGATTTCATGGTAGTATCCAGCTACGGCAGCTCCACATCAACGAGCGGCGTTGTTAAAATAATAAAAGACCTCAACAGGAGCATCGAAGGCTTCGATGTACTTATCATCGAGGATATAGTGGACACAGGGCTCACGCTTTCATATATAAAAGAAGTGCTCGAGGCAAGAAAGCCGAACAGTGTAAAAATATGTACTCTCGTAAATAAAATCGGCCGCAGAAAAGTCGATATAGACGTTGATTACGTAGGCTTTGAGATACCGGATGAATTTATAATAGGATACGGTATGGATTACGCGGAAAAATACAGAAACCTTAAGGATGTCCTCATTATCAGACCGGAGCTTATCTGACAAAAAACATAATACAAAGCCAAATATAAATCAGAAAGGATTGTGTTTCCGCCAAACGGAGACTAAAGTAATATTCAATGAAAAATTTCTTAAAGGGACCGGGATTTATTATACTTCTTGTTGCGCTTGTTCTCGTGTTGGCTCTTACGGTATCCACTCCGACATCAACAAAAATAGAAGAGCTCAATTATACGGAACTGCTTGAAAAAATCAAAAATGACGAAATAGAAAAGATAGCAACAGTCAACGGAAGTGTCGTTGTATACGGCGTATACAAAAATTCAAATTATCTCGCTCGCTTCCCCAATAAATACGACTTCACGGCACGAATTCCTTCGAATGAAATATTCTATTCCGATGTTGCAACAATAACAGCCGAAAAAACAGGTACGCCTATCGACAAAATATCATCGAGTGATTTCGGCTTCCAGCTTCTTCCCCAAGATCCGGTAACGTATCCGTGGTGGCTGACAATGATTCCGTATCTTCTCATCATTATATTGATGTTCGTATCGTTTGCATTCATCAGAAAGCAGGCTAACGATGCAGGCGGCGGCAAGGCAATGAACTTCAGCAAGAGCCGCGCAGTAAGATACGACTCATCACACAAAAAGGTTACATTTGCGGATGTTGCAGGTGCCGAAGAGGAAAAACAGGAGCTTGTCGAAATAGTCGAGTTCCTTAAGGATCGCTCCAAATTTGAGTCCCTGGGCGCAAGAATCCCAAAGGGCGTTCTTCTTGTGGGACCTCCGGGAACAGGTAAAACCTACATTGCAAAGGCTGTTGCGGGCGAAGCAGGAGTTCCGTTCCTTTCCATAAGCGGTTCCGATTTCGTTGAAATGTTCGTAGGTGTCGGAGCTTCGCGTGTACGTGATTTGTTCCAGCAGGCAAAAAAGCTTCTCCCCTGCATTATATTTATAGATGAAATCGATGCTGTCGGCAGACAGAGAGGCACGGGCCTTGGCGGCGGTCACGATGAACGTGAACAGACGCTCAACCAGCTTCTCGTTGAAATGGACGGCTTTACGGTAAATTCGGGACTCATAGTAATTGCCGCAACAAACAGAGCCGACATTCTCGACCCTGCACTTACAAGACCGGGACGTTTTGACAGAACGATATATGTTGGCAGACCCGATGTTTCGGCTCGTGAAAAGATATTCAAGATACATTCAAGAAATAAGCCTCTCGACGATACAATAGACCTCGGAGTGCTTGCAAGAATGACTCCGGGCTTTACCCCGGCAGATATAGAAAATATTATGAACGAAGCTGCAATACTTGCGGCAAGAAGCAGTAAAAAAGCTATATCAATGACCGAGATCACGGAAGCAATAAAGCGTGTTGAGATCGGTCCGGAAAAGAAAAGCCACCGCATCACAGAGAACGACAAAAAGCTTACCGCTTACCACGAGGCAGGTCACGCGATAGTCTCCAAATTCTCACCGAAAGCAGACCCTGTCAATGAAATATCTATAATTCCTCGCGGAGGCGCCGGCGGATATACGCTTCAGCTTCCTACCGACGATAAAAATTATCGTACGCGCCGCGAGCTTGAGGATGACATAAAGGTTTGCATGGGCGGAAGAATAGCGGAAGATATTGTATTCAGTGACGTAAGCACAGGTGCTTCAAACGACATTGTTCAGGCAACGAGAATTGCAAAGGCAATGGTTACAGAATACGGCATGAATTCAGACCTCGGACCTATAAGCTATTCCGACAATGACCATGAAGTATTCATAGGACGTTCTTTGGGTACATCGAAGTCATACAGCGAAGCGACAGCCGCCGAAATCGATGAAGAAGTAAAGAAAATCATTTCGAAGTGCTATACCGAAGCAAAGACGATTCTTTCCGACAACATAAATATTCTCCACCTTGTAGCTAACCAGCTTCTGGAAAAAGAAAAGCTCTCAGGCGAAGAATTCAACAAGCTTTTTGAAACACCGTCACCTTCTGCCGCAGTTGACGCAACAATCTGATAAAAAACAAAGCCCGATGTGAAATTAATTCCATCGGGCTGATTTTTTACAAAAGCGTTTTGTATTAAAATACACTTTCATATTTAATTGTCGGATCAGAAATACTTTTTCTGATTTTTTTGTTCTTCCACAATTCTGAGTGTTTCGCCGAACCTTTGATAATGAACTATCTCTCTTTCCCTGAGGAATCTTATAGGCATTATTACATCCGGGTCATCCGCCATTTCGAGTATATTTTCGTATACGGCTTTTGCTTTCTGTTCTGCGGCGAGGTCCTCATTAAGATCGACGATCGGATTTCCCGTACTTTGTATGCTTGCCGCCGAATACGGAACGCCGTTTGCGTCTGAAGGGTATATTCCCTTTCCGTGAAGAATAAACGTGCTGCCGTATCCGCTCGCCTCAAGCGCTTCGGGGTCTGCATCCGCAAGAAGCTGATGCACAATCGTGCCTACCATTTCCAAATGCGCAAGCTCTTCACTACCTGCATACGTATCGGTTTTGCGCATAATAAAGCTACACATCAAACGAGAATGTAAATATATCGTCACACCCGTAAAGCTTCACTTCGATTTTTTGTTTGTATATCACGATTTTCTCAAGTATATTTCCGTAAAAATCATCATCCCACGCGCCTCCCGAAAGCATTTCCTCAAGCTCATTGTAAATATTGCTTTCAATATTCCTCTCGGTTTGTTTCGGTGCATTTCCCTTTGATAATTTGTCTTGCAGATTTTTTATCTCGGCGTTGTACTTTGATGAAAGCTCTTCAAACTCTTTTTTTGTAACAGCGCCTTCTATGTAAAGCTCTATCAGCCGCTTTTTCTTGCTCTCCTCCGACGCAATTTTTCTGCTTATACTGTTTGCTTCGTTTTTGATATTGCCGTTCTCAAAAATCACCGTCTCTTTTATAATCTTTTTCGTTTGATTGAGGGCACTGCAGCCTGTTTCGGAAATAATTTTCATTAACAGCTCTTTGAGTGCGTCGTCATTAATATATACGTTATCACAGCCTGCCGTGCCGTTTTTCGCGTTTTCGGAGCATCTCCACGCCTTGTATGTGCTTGAGTTGCGCCTCTTTTTTGTAAGCGAAACATAGCTCTTGCCGCACAGACCGCATTTCAGCTTACCTGAAAAGCAATATCTTGCCGAATATTTTTCGCCGTATTTAACAGCCGACCCTCGCCTTTGAAGCTCCTTTGCCGTCTTTTCAAAAACATCTCTGCTTATTATCGCCTCATGGTGATTTCTTATAATAACATAGTCCTCTTCGCCCTTGTTGCATCTTTTTAGATGATCGAGATAGCTCGGAGTATACGTCTTTTTCTGAACGAGATCTCCGCAATATTTTTCATTGCGTAGTATGCGCAGTATAGCCGTATTCGACCATGACTTCATATACGATGCAGTCTCAATCCCCTCTTCCTTCAGCTCGCGCGCAATAACGTGAGTCCCTTTTCCCTCAAAAAGAAACTTCCTGAAAATGAGCCTTACCGTTTCGGCACCGTCCTCATTTACTTTGATTTTTCCGTCTGTCACATCATAGCCGAGCATACTTCTGCCGAAAACAACGCCCTGCTCCATTCTTCTTTTTTGTCCCCATTTTACTCTGTCGGATGTTTTTCTGCTTTCCTCCTGGGCTATCGATGACATTATGGTAAGCCTGAGCTCGGAATCCGCATCGAGAGTGTTTATGTTGTCGTTCATAAAAATAACGCCCACGCCCCACTCTTTCAGTTTGCGCGTATAAAATATGCTGTCGAGCGTATTTCTTGCAAAGCGGCTTATTTCTTTTGTGATTATAAGACTGAATCTGTGCTTTGAGGCATCATCTATCATCCTGTTGAATGCACTTCTTTTTTGGGTTGAAGTACCCGTAACGCCCTCGTCCGCATAAACCTCAACAAGCTCCCAGCATGGAGTGCGGCATATGTATTCCGAAAAATAGCGTTTCTGGCTTTCAAGTGAATTGATCTGGTCGTCCTTGTCCGTAGATACTCTGCAATACGCCGCGACTCGGATTTTTTCGCCGCTTGATTTTGCTGTCATAAGGATTCTGCCCTTGCATTCATTTTACGCGTGCATAAATCAAACTGCCGTTTTGTGATATATCCCTTTTTGTACAGGGAAATTAAAACGGCAGTCTCGATATTCAGAATAAATCTTTTGTTTTCCGCAAGCGCCCGTATGCTAACGGCATTGTCTGCGTCAAATTTAATATTGCGGCGTTTTCGCATATCAATCACCTCCGATATTAAATTCTATTCGCTGTATTATATAAAAATGCCTCCGCATAATTCTGTTAAAAACAAATTTACGCCGAAAATATAACCCGGCAGATTATACTTCGGCGTAAAGCAAGCGTTAATTTATAATATTTCGCATTCTATCTCTTCGGGAACGCATACCTGAGTTTTTCTCCCCTTTTTCATACTGCACGTTATGTATCCGAATGGCGTCGGAACGCTTATATAAGCGTAATCATAATCGTAAAGTCTCGGCTTCAATACTATCTTTTTATAGCCTGCCTCGACCATTTCAAGCCCCAAAAGCTGCTTCGGAAGCTGATATGCGGGAGTTCCTCCCCATGCGTGGCTGTAATCAAACGGATATCCGTCCTCGGGGGCAAGCCAGCCCTCCTGAAGCCCCTTGCCGAACTCCTCAATGGAAGGCTTCCATTTGTCAAGCTCTTTGAAGCCGTATTTCTCAAAAATTTCCGCCTTTCTGAGTGCCGACAGAACAAAGTGCATGAAATACGGCTGTACATCGATAAGCTCTTTGTCAATCACGACTCTCTCCATAATGCGTGCCGATTCTTTTTCATCGCATAATCCGTAAAGCACCGCAAGAGTATTGCTGTGTTTTGAATAGTAGCGCTTTGTGCTGTTTTTCGGCAACCATTCATTAGTCTGTGAGGGCGTGTTGAGTCCGTCAAAATAAATGCCCTCTTTTGCATCGTACAAATTATCATTGAATGCAGTCTTAAGCTTATCCGCGCGCAGAGAATATTTTTCGCTGTTTTCGGTATCGCCCGTCAGTGAGCATATTTTTGATGCCGTTTTAAGTGCTCCGTAATAGAAAGCATTCAGACAGGTCTGACCGAGCGCTTTCGGCGGATGATGAAGCGAATATCCGTCTGCCACTATCCAGTCCACAAACATATAGTCGGGCGGATTCTCAATGAGTCCCGTTTCGCCTATATAACCGTTAAATCTGTTCAGCAGTATGTGAAGCGCATCGACACACGTATCAAGCAATTTTTTATTTCCCGTAAAGCTATATACGTCATAAAGCATCTGAACCCATATGAGGCTGTACGTCGTGTGAAACATTTTTCCGTTATTATTGCGCAGTAATTCAGCCGTTCTCACAACGTCAAATTCAGCAAGGCGCATATCACCAAAGCAGAACGCCGAAATAAGACTTTCAATATAATAATCTCCCGTGCAGGCAAGCGGTTCCTGATGCAAAGGACTGTCAAGGTGCATTGTCTGACGGCATATCCGCGTTGTCCATTTGCACACCTCAAACACCTTGTTCATTGCGCTGTCACTGCACTTGAAGTAGCCTTCCTCTTCAACCGGGTAACACGTCGCCACGGCATACGGCTTTATTTGAGCGACCTTATCGGAATTGTTGATTACAGTCAGTTCATAAGCGCCTATGCTGTGGAGCTGTATGCTTCTGAAGCTCATTGTTTTATTTGCCGTCACCCTTTCGGAAGAATATCTGCATATGCTTTTTTCATAGCATTTTACTTCTACCGAACATATTCCGTCACATTCTATGTCAAATGCAACGTGTGCGGCATATATTTTATCAAAAAATACATTCACAACACTTTCCGTGCCGGGCAAAACTTCTATCACATCGTCGGAGACGGGTTTTACTTTTTCCATGCTCAGCATAGGTATAGGTGCGTCTATTGTATTCCATATGTTTTCTGCAACGTCGCTTTCTCCCCATTCATCTTCTGAATTTGATGCGTTATAAAAAAATGCACGCGGATGTTTTCTGTTGATGCGTGAATGCCACGTTTCATCAGTCTCAAAATGAATGCTTGTTCCGTCCTCACAAAAAGCCAGCGCGCTGAGCATAAATCCGCCGTGTCCTCTTGAAAAATCGTTCATGCGAATAGGCGACAGCTGAACGTCGGCATAAAAATTCAGTTCGTTTGTATCGGGAAAAACAGTGTACAAATTCGAATACCTGTTCATATACGGGCAAAGTGCGAAAAAGTCACGGCTTTCATTGACAGGTCCCTCACCTATATACTCCCCGTTTAACCATAACCTGAAATTGGTATCACCCGAAACACGTATAACAAGCTTTTCGATTTTCTTTTCTGTTTTGTACGTCCTTGCAAATTCGGCAACACAGTAATTAAACTGCTTATTCTCCGAAAATTCCGATAAGTATGTATTCTGATATTCCGGATACCGTTTTTTGCTCAACCATATCCAATTTTCATGTTTTAAGCGTTCCATATAATATCTCCGTATTAAATATTTTGCGCGCATTCCGTAGCATACGGCACTGTATTTTTATTTTCGCATATTAAAGGCAATTTGTCAAGCAAAAATTTACCCCGCAAAACGTCATGTGTTAAAACGAAAATACTCTCCGAAAAATAATTCGGAGAGTATTTTGTAATTTACCCGTCAATCATTTCAGTGAAAAACAGCTCAGATCTTCTTTTCTCCCTGTATGCACATCTGCGAATTAACATTTACCTTTCTTCTTGATGTTGCAACTCTCTTCATAAGCTCATCCTTAAAGAGGTCCTCATCAAAAGGTATCTCCACATCCTTGCCGAGCCAGCCTGACAAGTGCATAGCATTTGAAAGTGTGAGCGAATTGATTCCCTCACAGCCCTCTGCGATAAGCGGCTCGTTTCTCAGAATATGCGCCGCAAAAGCATTCAGAACGCCTATGTGCTGCGTATTTGGGCCTGTCGTTTCAACATCCTTATCCTCAATTAATTTCGGCGAACCGAATGACGCGGTTATGTTCTTGTCATAAGTAAATGTGGTTATGTCCGTTTCAAGCTTCCATACGTGGAGTCTCTCGTCATCGCATACTATCTTGCCCTTTTCGCAGGAAATTTCAAGGCGGTTTGATCCCGGTGCGTCTCCCGTTGTGGCAATAAATGTACCCGTTGCGCCGTTTGCGTACTCAACATATGCCGTAACATCATCTTCAACCTCAATATCATGCCACTTGCCGAAGTGCATTTTAGCGGAAACCTTTACAGGCATACCGCACAGCCATTGGAAAAGATCGAGGTTATGCGGACACTGATTGAGCAGAACACCGCCGCCTTCGCCGCTCCATGTAGCACGCCATGAACCAGAATCGTAATACCTCTGTGATCTGTACCAATCTGTAATTATCCATGAGGTTCTTCTTATCGCGCCCATTTCTCCGCTGTGAAGCAGTTCGTAAATCTTGCGGTAGCACGGATTTGTTCTCTGATTGAACATTACGCCGAATGTGATCTCGGGGTGCTTCTTTGCTACTTCATTCATTTCTCTTACCTGCTTTGTATATACGCCGGCAGGCTTTTCGCTCATAACATGAATGCCGTTTTCTATCGCCTCGATAACGTACCTCGGGTGGTCATAATGCGGAACGGCTACAATTGCCGCTTCAATCTTGCCTGATTTCAGCATTGCGCTTGCATCGTCAAACATTTCCACATCCTCATGCTCTTCGCCCTCTGCTTTTCTGTTTTCAAGATTCTTTCTTGCCCAATCAAGTCTTTTTTCGTCAATATCCGCGACTGCTCTCACCTCAAGCTCAGGGCACGCACCGTTAAGAATGTTATTGAAGTGTCCCGAACCCATGTTTCCTATTCCGATAATACCGATTTTAATTTTATCAGCCATTGTATTCTCCTCACTTTCCGGCAGATAGTAATGTAATATAAATATAAAATACGTATAAAGGCATTCATAATTCAAGTGCTCTCAAAAAGCGACCTCATTATCGAGTGCCGATACAAATAATTTTCCGAAGCTTGCCCAATCAAATCTCGCTGATTATTTTTTTCAGTGAATCTGCGGCAAAACCAAACGCCTCTTCACATGATGCAAATGAAAATCTGCCCATATGCTTACGTTCATCATCGTTTGCAAGATTTTCAATTCCGACAAATCCTGCAAGGTGCGGCTCTATCGTAAGCACACCGCCGCCCATTGCGGAATATTCTTTAAGATAATCCTTTATTCCGGCAACTCCGTACCCTGCCGGAACAATGTCGCCGTTTGGAAGAGCGTCCTTTATGTGGTGATAATAAACATAGCCCTTGAGCATATCCCATGCCTCTTTAACATCCTGCGAAGCCTGAATGAAATTTGCCGCATCGAAAACACACTTTATCTGCGGCAGAGCTTTGATAATCTCAAGGCACTGCGGTGCAAGCTCTCCGTAAATTCCCTTTTCGTTTTCGTGGCAAAGCACAACATTGCTCCCCTTTGCCGCGTCAACATATTTCGAAAGGCGTTCAAGCACTGCGTCAGAATACTCTTTTTTACCTTCTGTGCCGTAAAAACTGAAAATCCTTATACATGACGCCTGCATTATTTCGGCTGTCTGAACAGTGCGCTTGAATTTTTCAAGCTCTTTGTCAAAATCATCGTTTATGTTTATCTTGCCGATAGGTGAGCCTATCGACCACACTTTTATCCCGGCATCCGAATAAACAGAATAAAATTCCTTTGCTTCCTTTTCCGTGAGCTGTGATACATTTTTGCCGTTTATTCCGCGAACCTCAATATATCCTATCTCATTGTCTTTGAGCGCCTGAACTTGTTCCGTGATTTCACTGCTTGCCTCGTCCGCAAAAGCACATAATACTAAATTACTCATAAATCTTCTCCGTTCTTTAATATACAGATTTTTTACCGATTCAAAGTCTCTTTTTTCGACTCAAGCCTTCACTTATACTCCCGAGTATGCCGAAAAGCCTCCGTCTACCGGAATAACCGCTCCCGTCACAAACGATGCCGCATCAGAATCCGTAAGGAATCTCAGCGCACCCAAAAGCTCTTCCGGTTTGCCGAAGCGCTTTACAGGCGTTGCGTTCAGAATCTTGTTTGTTCTTTCAGTCGGAGTGCCGTCATCGTTAAACAAAAGCTTTCTGTTCTGATTTGTTACAAAAAATCCCGGTGCAATGGCATTTACTCTGATGCCTGCCTCGGCAAAATGCACAGCAAGCCACTGTGTAAAATTAGATACAGCAGCCTTTGCCGCACTGTATGCAGGAATTTTCGTCAATGGCGTATATGCGTTCATGGAAGAAATATTCACTATCGAACAGCCTTCCTCGCCTATCATATCCTTTGCAAAAACCTGTGTAGGTATAAGCACGCCCATTATATTGAGATTAAATACAAAGTCAAAGCCCGACTTTTCAAGATTGAAAAATGTTTTTATATCATCTCTTGCCTCGTCACCGCACTCGAATATTTCATGGTCGGTCGTCGCCCTGGGATTGTTTCCTCCTGCGCCGTTTATGAGCACCGTACATTTGCCCATATCTGCCAATATCTTTTCATGCGCCGCCTCAATGCTTTTTTTGTCGAGGCAATCAGCCGCATATGCCTTTGCCGTGTAGCCATTTGCATTTATCTCGGAAGCGGTTTTTTGTGCCGCCGCTTCGTTTATATCGAGTACAGCCACACTGTATCCTGCCCTTGCCATTTCGCCTGCAAACGCCGTGCATAAAACGCCGCCGCCGCCCGTTATAACACAAACCTTTTTGTCCATATTAATTCTCCTTTTTTCAAGCTTCGTGTCTTAAAACTCATTCTCCACGCGACAATTTGTCGATAGCCTCCCACAGACCATTTATATATGCCGCACCGAGTGCCCTGTCATATAATCCGTATCCGTAGCGTCCCGTTTCTCCCCAAATCATTCTGCCGTGATCGGGGCGTATGTAGCCGTCAAAGCCGACATCGTGAAGAGCTTTTGTAATTCCGTAAATATCAAGCGAGCCGCATGACGTCGGATGCGCCGTCTCGTGGAACTGTCTGTAACCCGTATGCTTGATATTCCTGATATGTGCAAAATGTATTCTGTCGCCGAATTTATGTATCATATGAATGAGGTCATTGTTTACATCGGCTCCGAGCGAGCCTGTGCAGAATGTCAGTCCGTTTTCCTTCATATCAACTATTTTCAGGAAACGTTCAATATTTTGCTCGTTTGTTATTATCCTCGGCAAGCCGAATATTCCCCACGGCGGATCGTCGGGATGAATAGCCATATTTACACCTGCCTCATGAGCAACGGGTATGACTTTTTTCAAAAACGCCGCCAGATTGTCCCAAAGCATCTCCTCGGTTATATTCTCATATTGGCTCAATACATCCTTGAGCCCTTCTTTTGTGTAGCTTTCGTCCCAGCCCGGAAGAGAAAGACTGCCCTTTACAGGGTCCATTGAAAGCACGGTATTCTCGTCGTACGCAAGAGAATTCGAGCCGTCCGATGATTTACGTTCAAGCTCGCTTCTGAGCCAATCGAAAACGGGCATAAAATTGTAGCATACGCATTTTACTCCAGCTTCTCCGAGGCGGCGTATATTTTCGCAGTAATTTTCAATCAAGGCAGGTGCATTTTCATTCCCAAGCTTTATATCCTCCGGAACGGGAACACTTTCCACCACCTCAAATTTGAGACCATGCTTTTCAGCGTCGTCCTTTATCTTTTTTATGCTTTCTCTGCTCCACACTCCTCCTGCGGGCACATCGTACACTGCCGAGACTATCGAATAAATCTGTGGTATCTGAGAAATTTTTTCAAGACTTACCGGGTCCGAGTCACCGTAATGTCTGAACGTCATCTTCATATTTATGCACACACTTCCTTTGCAATGAATATTAATAAAAACAGTATATAAAATATCTTATTAAAGCTATTATACAACACATTACAAGCAATAAAATTGTATATTTTTTCATTTTATATTGTATATTTAAGACAATAGTGATATAATTATCTATATAATCTGTCAGTCAGGCTTACACTGTTCGAGGTACTGTTTTCAAAGCCGATTACTGATATAAAAAGCAAGAAAGTGCGGCACGACAATGATCATTTACAGCTACAATGACGATATTTTTTACATACACCATTCATTGGACAAGACACCGGATCCCGACAATTTTCCTATGCACGTCCACGAAAAATGCGAGCTGTTTTATTTTATATCGGGCAAGGGCAGCTACAACGTCGAGGGCAACGATTATACCCTCACTCCGGGTAGCATAATGCTCATGCGCGGCGCAGAAACGCACAAACTCCATATAGACCCATCACTGCCGTATGAAAGATTCGTTGTTCACTTTTCTCCTGACAGCATATTGATAAAAAACTCGCCCATACGTTCAATGCTTTACGACAGACCTCTCGGATACGGCAACATGATTGTCTGCTCGAGTACATCACTTGAGTTTATTTCCTCTTGCTTTGACAGAATAAGGCGTGCAATAACATTGGGTGCCTCGGAGCAGGAAATCTCCGCACATCTTATCCCCGTGCTATACGAGCTTACATATTCTGTCAACAGCACATATCACGATGTCCCCACTCCTCAGGACGGTACCGAAAATCTCGTCGGCAACATAATATCTTATATAAACAATAACCTTGCCGAAATAAAAAATATGGAGTTTATAGAGCAAAATTTCTATTTCAGCAGGTCATATCTGAATAAAATATTCAAAAGCTCAACCGGTTCAACTATATGGGAATATATTATCGTAAAACGGCTTATGAAGGCACGTTCACTGATACAATCGGGGAAATCGGTGCTTGCAGCGTCTGCGGAGTGCGGATTTTCGGATTACTCGTCATTTTACAGACAATACAAGCAAAAATTCGGCACATCACCCGCAAAAGATAAAGCCTCATCCGATAAACCATACAGTATGAACAAACAGGTTGAAAATGAATAAAAATTTCTTTACAATATATAAAAAATATGTTAGAATAGTCCATGATTAAATCATTCGGAGGAAAACACGATGACAACACAACGCATTATCGACTCGCTTAACAATAAGCCTGAAAATTATATACTTCCTTTTTTCTGGCAGCACAACGAGGATGATGATACACTCATTGAAGAAATCCATGCAATATACAATTCGGGAATAAAAGCATTATGCGTGGAATCCAGAGACTATCAGGGCTTCGGCACAGACTGCTGGTGGCACACGATGTCAATAATTCTTGAAGAATGTAAAAAACTTGATATGAAGGTATGGCTTCTCGATGACGAATCCTTCCCGTCAGGCAAAGCAAACGGTGCATTCAAAAAGCGTCCTGACCTTGCCGCTTGCGGAATAACCGAGCGTCACGCAGACGTCGTTGGGCCTATAACAAACGGCGCAGTGCTTACGGATTGGGAGACTTCGCCTGAAGACGAGCTTATTGCAATCCTTGCCTGCGAACGCCAAGGGCATGATGAAAAACTCACAGGCAAAGTAATAGATATAACGGCAAATGCACATGACGGATTGGTTTATTTTGATTTGCCCGATGGCTGTTACAGAATCATTTTCTTGTATAAAACACGCACCGGCATGGGCAGATGGGGATACCAATATGCCGATATGTTCTGTGAAGAGTCAACGGATTTGTTTATCGAAGCTGTTTATGAGGAGCATTACAAGCGTTATAAGGAATATTTCGGTAACACATTTGTAGGCTTCTTCTCGGACGAGCCGTGCTTTGCGAACGCCACTAATCTCGGATACATTGCCGATTTCGGAATAAAATACTGTCATTTCCCGTGGCGCGACGAATTCATCGATAAGCTGAATCCCAAATTCGACGGAAAATTCATACAATATCTTCCTGCACTCTGGTATGATTTCGGCGGCATAACCGCAAAGGTACGTTTTGAATTCATGGATATGCTTTCAAAAAGGTACAGTGAAAATTTCTGTTGGAAGCTCGGTAATTGGTGCCGTGACCATGGTGTAATGTATATAGGTCACGTCATAGAAGATATGGATCAAAATACAAAAACATCAGGCGGTGCGGGACATTACTTCCGTGCTCTCGACGGTCAGGATATGGGAGGAATAGATTCCGTTCTCGGACAGACAACTCCGGGCATGACGAACTACATAATGAGAGTTCCGTGCAGCTATGACATTTCCGAGCCTGATTTCTTCCACTTTACGCTTCCGAAGCTTGCTCCGTCTCATGCGCACATTCAGGCATTAAAGAAAGGCCGTTCAATGTGCGAAATTTACGGCGCATACGGTTGGGTTGAAGGTCTCAGAATGATGAAGTGGATGACGGATATGATGCTTGTAAGAGGCATAAACTACTTTGTTCCGCACGCATTCTCCCCTAAATTCCCCGATGCAGACTGTCCGCCGCATATGTACGCGCACGGCACGAATCCCGAATACAAAAAATTCCGTCTGCTTATGGAATACACAAACAGAATGAGTCATCTCTTCAACGGAGGTCTGCATATTCCGTGTGCGGCTGTACATTATCATGCCGAAGCGGAATGGGCTGACAGAAAATTCACTCCGTGTGATAAGCTTGCAAGACTTCTTACTGAAAATCAGCTCGACTATGACATAATTCCGACCGACTATCTCATGAAAGCCGTTGTCGAGAATCATAAAATAGTAATCAACGGTGAGAGCTATCCGTGCCTTATCATACCTCACAGCAAGTATCTCTCGCTCGATATGCTGAAAACAGCACGCAGACTCGCCGACGAGGGCGCTTACGTCATATTTGAAGGCGGCGTACCCGAAAAGGCTGCCGATGAGCCCGAGCTTGATATAACGAGCTTTGTTAAAGCCGACGAGCATATGCTTACTCTTGAAATGAATGAGATAGTAGCTTATATGTACAGCAAAGCAATGTGGGATGTAATGCCCGAAAAGAAGCTGCCTTATCTGCGTTATTTCCATTACTCGCACGCGGGCAATGAACTGTATATGTTAACAAATGAGGGTATTCATGACGAAATAAAAACCTCTGTAAAAATAAACGGTCTCGGCGAATGCGATTACGGTGTTTATGACGTATTTGAAAATAAAATGTACAAGAAGCACACTGCCGACGGCACAATAGAAGTTGTTTTGCCGCCGTACAATTCGCTTGTATATGTATTCGGAGAGCTTCCCAAAGGAATCGAGGAATACACAGAATACACCGAGAAAGAGCTTATATGGCTCAGCGATTCCTATTCCGTTTCCACGGCGCTTGAAAAGGATTATCCGAACTTCAAGCATTACAAGGACATAGACACTCTTGTGAACATGGCAGGCAAGGATGAACTGCCGAGATTTTCAGGTCACTACCGCTATGAAAAGACATTCACGCTTGAAAGCCTTACGGATTCCGCAAAATACATTCTCGACCTCGGTTATGTAGGAGAATGTGCAACAGTATTTGTAAACGGCATCAAGTGCGGAGATAAAATAGCACCGCCGTACACGTTTGACATTACGAATGCCGTTCGGCAAGGCTCAAACGAGCTTGCAATAGAGGTTACGACACATTACGGTTATGAATTGCGTGATCAAAGGTCAAGATACATAATGTATGAACCTGCGGGCTTGCTCGGCAAAACGGCAATAAGAGTATTGTTAAAAAAATAAGCTTAAAGCTGTAATCATAATAAAAAAACAAATCGGAGCAGAATTAATTTTCCGCTCCGATTTTTTTGAGTATCAATTTGAATTGACAATTCAGTCTTCCGTTTTATATCTGCCTATTTCAGTATACGGTATCTGTTCCCACTGCATATTATTGAGGAATATGGGAAGCTCTTTTACTGTATACGTTCCGTCCTCGAGAATATTCTGCACTCCCGCATAGGAATAGTTTATGCCTATTGTGGAAAATTTGTATACATTCTCAGATATTTTCCAGAAATTCTTTTCTGCCCTGCTGCCTATAAAAATATTGGTTTCCACAAGCGAATAAGACGGGTTCGGAGCAAAATCAGGGCTCAGATAATCTTCCGGATCGGTTGAAACCTGTGCCAGAAGCGGGAAACGTGACTTCCACGGTTCCTCTGTATACGGCACTTCATTAAGCGTTCCCATGAGTGCGGTTGCAAGATTTGCCGAGCTGCCGTCATAATAAAATCTGTCGTCATAGTAAATCGGAGTACCGCAGTCTATTGTAATGTTGTTCTTTATCACAATTTCTCTGCCGCCGCCGATAAGGAATGCACTGCCTCCTGCACGGATTATTATGTTGCCGTAAGCAGTCTGTCCCGACATTCCGTCATCAAAATATATCGCGTTTGCATAATGATCTTCAGAGCCTATATCTTCAAATATATTGTACTTGACAACGTTTCCGTACATTGACAAGCTACCGCCGCAATACAGAGCGCCTGCATCGTTAGAATCGGTTACTACATCATGAATGTAATTATATGCAACAAGATTGTCACTGCCCGTATAGCTCATTGCGGAATGCGGCGCATATGCTATCTCGTTATGAATTATTTTGCCGCCTACATAACCTACTCTTGCACCCGAAGCATATGTTCTGTAAACCTGACCGAAATGATGTATGTAGCAATTTTCAATAACATTATTACCCGGAGTAAGCGTTGCTCTGTCGCCGCCCTTCATGAGTACGACGCCTTCCCTGCCTATGTGTGCAACTTCACAGCCGTAAACAAGATTGTCATTTCCGTCTATGAGTATTGCGTTAAGATAAATGTTTGTGACCTTGCAATTTCTGAACGTAATATTGTTGCCGACTATCTGAACGGCATTTTTTCTTGAGCATTTGAATGATATATCTTCAAATGTGACGTGTTCAACATTTTCGCCGCTTACAAGATTTGCATCCGTCAATGATATTGCCGCATCAGCACCCTTGCTCTCCTCCGGCGGATACACGTAAAGCAGCATATTGTCTCTGTCTATGTAATATTCGCCCTCGCAGTCAAGCTCTTCAAGTACGTTAAAGAAATAATACTCTCCGCCTTCCTTGTAGCCAAATGTAGAATAATGCGCCGGCGTAACAGCACCCGTGTCAACATCTATTGATGAAACAGGCGTCGTCATATCCGCCCAGTCAAACTGGAAATATGCAAACATCCATGCTTTTTCAGGCTCCTGCCATGTTGCGATTTCTGATATTGTTTCCGAATCAACCTTTATTGTACCTGCAATAAGATTGCTCTTGTCGCCCTCGTCAATAACGCTCTCAACGCGATTGAAGCCCTCGTTCGGGTATCTCGCAATGGTAAGTCTTGCATCATTCCAGAACAGCTCACAGTTATTGCCGAGAGTTCCGTCATCGTACTTCTTTGCAGTGCTGTATGCGCCCCACGCATACAAGTTGCCTATATCCTCCAAAGTATAGCCTTGTGATGCAAGGTCGATCACTCTGATTTTGTCTTTTACGTCGTCTTTAAGTCTTGAAAGAATATTTTCATCCGTAACGGGCTTAAAATCAGCATTTGCCAAGGTCTTGCCGCCGTTGAATATTACTTCACCGTCGCCGTATGCCTTATACGTTACGGGGTACTCCGCCGTACCGCTGTCAGCCTCAGTCAATGTAATATTTGTTATCTTATAGTCTCCTGCATGAAAATATACAGTCACGGGCTTTTCAAGTCCTGCCGCTATCGTCTCACGCACTGCTTCGACTGCCTTTTCGGGCGTTGCAAACGGCTTGTTCTTTGAGCCGTCGTTTTCATCGGAGCCATTCGGCGATACATAATACGCCGTTTCGTTTACCTTCTGTGTACAGCCGCAAAAGCCAATACATACCGTAAACGACAGCGCTATTAAAAGCGCTGCCGTTATTGTTTTTTTGAATGTTTTCATTATTTTCCTCCGCAAAATATTTTATTATTCCGCATTGTCATTCGTGTTGTATCTGCCTATTTCCGTATACGGTATCTGTTCCCACTTCATATTGTTGAGGAATATGGGAAGCTCTTTTACGGTATACGTTCCGTCCTCGAGTATCTCGCTGACGCCTGCATATGAATAGTTAATACCTATTGTTGAGTATTGATATACAGCCTCGGATATTTCCCAGAAATTCTTTGCTGATTTGTTACCTATGAAAATATTGTTTTCAATTTCCGAATAAGCAGGGTTTGCCGGGAAGTCGGGGCTCAAATAATCCTCATAATCCGTTGTTATGCTTGCAAGACGCGGGAATCTTTCTTTCCAAAGATCGCTCGTGTATGGCACTCTGTCAAGAGTTGTCCACATACCCTCGCCCGGTTTTGTTTTGTAGTAAATGCTTGCCCAACCGTCAACGCCCATTCTGTCATCGTAGAAGAGAGGCGGATTATCCGAAATTACAAGATTGTTCTTAACAATAATATCTCTTCCGCCGCCGAGGTTAATTGCATTGCCCGAGCAGTTTACAACAATATTACCGTAAATAATTCCGCTTGACATTCCGTCGTCAAAATATATTGCTTTCGGATATTTGCCTTCCGTGCCGCCTATATTTTCAAACAGATTATACTTTATTTCCGTGCCGCAGCTCGTCCAGTCGCCACCGACATAAAGCGCGCCTGCATCGCTTGATTCATAAACAACGTCATGAATATAATTGTATGCGATAAGGTGGTCGTTTCCGCTGTAACTCAAAACGCAGTGCGGAGCATAAGCTATTTCATTGTGGATTATCTTATTTCCGCAACCCACAACAAACGCACCCTGCTGATACGTGCGGTATATTTCTTCAAAATGATGTATGTAGCAGTTCTCGATTACATTGTTGCCGGGAGTAAGCGTTGCTCTGTCGCCGCCCGTCATTCTGACGCCGCCCTTACCCATATAACCTATTTCACAGCCGTATACAAGGTTATTCCAGCCCGAAATGTTGATTCCCCAGCCGTATGAGTTCATAACCTTGCAATCTCTGAATGTATTGTTATCGCCTGTTAATTTTATTACATCGTTTCTTACGCCCTTGAACTGTATCTGCTCAAATGTAACGTTTGAAACGTTTTCACCCGTAATAAGAATATCCGTCGATACTGACATGAGTGCGTCTTTATCCTTATTCTCCTCCGGCGGATATACATAAAGAAGCATATTGTCTCTGTCTATATAGTATTCGCCCTCGGCATCGAGTTCTTCAAGAACATTAAAGAAATAATATTCTGCGCCCTCCTTGTAACCGTATGTTGAATGGTGCTTCGGAGTGATCGCGCCTGTATTCATATCAACAGACGCAATAGGCGTTGTCATATCTGCCCAGTTGAACATGAAGTAACCGAACAACCATGCGTCTCCGGGCGATTGCCATGTTTTCATTTCAGCCAATGTCTCATCGTCAACCTTGACAGTTCCCGGAATGAGATTGCTCTTGTCACCCTGATCTACTACGCTCTCAACATAAACAAAGCCTTCATTCGGGTATCTCGCAATCGTAAGTCTTTCATCGTTCCAGAACAACTCACAGTTGTTACCCACCGTGCCGTCATTATATTGTTTTGCCGTGCTGTATGTGCCCCACACAAACAAATTTCCGATGTCCTCAAGAGTAAGTCCCTCTGCCTTAAGGTCAATGACTTTGACTTTGTCTTTTACTTCATCCTTGAGCCTTGCAAGAATCGCTTCGTCCGTAACAGCCTTAAAGCTTCCGTTTGCCAGAGTCTTGCCGCCATTGAATATTACATCTCCGTCGCCGTATGCCTTATACGTTACCGGGTATTCCGCCGTACCGCTGTCGGCTTCGGTAAAATTAATATTTGTTACCTTGTAATCTCCTGCATGGAAATAAACCGTAACAGGCTTATTCAGACCTGCCGCTATCGTCTCACGCACCGCTTCAACAGCCTTTTCGGGCGTTGCAAACGGCTTGTTCTTTGAGCCGTCGTTTTCGTCAGAGCCGTTCGGCGAAACATAATATGCCGTCTCGTTTACTTTTGTACAGCCGCCAAAGCCTATGCACACTGTAAGCGTAAGCGCAAGCATGAGTACGACTGTAATTATTTTTTTGAATGTTGTCATCGTTTTTCTCCGAAATATATTTTATTTTACATCGCTGTTCGTGTCATATCTTCCGATTTCGGTATACGGTATCTGTTCCCACTTCATATTGTTGAGGAATATCGGGAGCTCTTTTACGGTATACGTTCCGTCCTCGAGAATTTCACTTCTGCCTGCATAAGAATAATTTATTCCTATCGTTGAAAATTCATATACAATATCGGAAATATCCCAGAAATTCTTAGCTGATTTCTTGCCTATGAAAATATTGTTTTCTATCTCCGAATAAGCGGGGTTTGCGGCATAATCGGGGCTTAAATAATCTTCCGGATCTCTTGATACGCTTGCAAGAGCCGGGAATCTTTCTTTCCACAGGTCGCTCGTGTACGGTACTCTGTCAAGTGTTCGTATCAAAGCCGGTGCGTTATGTGCTGCCCAGCCTTCATAATAGAATCTGTCGTCATAGAAGAGAGGCGAATTGTCGGAAATTACAAGGTTGTTCTTAACCATAAGGCTTCTTCCGCCGCCCAGGTTAATTGCATTGCCCGAGCAATTTACAACAATATTGCCGTATATCGTGCCGCCGGACATTCCGTCGTCAAAATAAATTGCCTTCGGATATTTGCCTTCCGTGCCGCCTATGTTTTCAAAGAGATTGTATTTTACCTCCGTACCGAAGCTCGTCAAATCGCCGCCTACATAAAGCGCACCTGCATCGCTTGACTCATAAACAACGTCATGAATATAATTGTATGCAATAAGGTGGTCGTTTCCGCTGTAACTGAGAACGCAGTGCGGTGCATAAGCTATTTCGTTGTGGATTATTTTATTTCCGCAACCCACAACAAACGCACCCTGCTGATACGTGCGGTATATTTCCTCAAAGTGATGTATGTAGCAATTTTCTATTACGTTATTGCCCGGAGTAAGAGTATCTCTGTCTCCGCCTTTAAGGTTAACGCCGCCCTTGCCCATGTAAGCAATTTCACAGCCATATACAAGGTTGTTCGTACCTGTAATTCCGATTGCCCAGCCGTACGAATTCATAACCTTGCAATCTCTGAATGTATTATTGTCACCTGTTAATTTTATTACATCGTTTCTTACGCCCTTGAACTGTATCTGTTCAAATGTAACGTTTGAAACGTTTTCACCCGTAATGAGAACATCTGTCGAAACGGACATGAGTGCGTCTTTATCCTTGCTCTCCTCCGGCGGATATACATAAAGCAACATATTGTCTCTGTCTATGTAGTATTCTCCCTCGGCATCGAGTTCTTCGAGAATATTAAAGAAGTAATACTCGCCGTCATCCTTGTATCCGTACGATGAATAATATTTCGGTGTGACAGTGGCATTATCGAAATCCATTGACAGAACAGGCGTCGTCATATCTGCCCAGTTGAACATGAAGTAACCGAATATCCATGCTTTCTCAGGCTCCTGCCACGTTTTCATCTCAGCCAATGTCTGAGAATCAACCTTTAATGTTCCCGCAATAAGATTTTCCTTGTCGCCTTCATCAATTACCTCGACAAATCTGTTGAAGCCCGTATTCGGATACCTTGCAACGGTAAGTCTTACGTCATTCCAGAACAGCTCGCAGTTGTTGCCGACCGTATCATCGTCATATTTAGAAGCCGTGCTTGCAGAACCTATCGCATACAGATTGCCTATATCCTCAAGCGTAAGTCCCTCAGCCTTAAGGTCAAGCACTTTGACTTTGTCCTTTACCTCATCCTTGAGCCTTGCAAGAATCGCTTCGTCCGTAACAGACTTGAAGTTTTCGTTTGCCAAAGTCTTTCCGCCGTTGAATATTACATCGCCGTCGCCGTATGCCTTATACGTTACGGGATATTCCGCCGTACCGCTGTCAGCCTCAGTGAAGTTGATATTCGAAAGCCTATAATCTCCAGCATGGAAATAAACCGTAACGGGCTTATTCAGACCTGCCGCGATAGTCTCGCGAACTGCTTCAACAGCCTTTTCGGGCGTTGCAAACGGCTTGTTCTTTGAACCGTCGTTTTCATCCGAGCCTTTCGGCGAAACATAATATGCCGTCTCATTTACTTTGTTCGAGCAACCCGTAAGCCATGAGCACGGCACAAAAACAGACGTCAGAAAAAATACTGCCGTCATGACTTTCAAAAAAAATGTTTTTTTACTCATCTTTATTATAACCTTCCTTATATACTGTAAGCTTATTATAAAATAACAAATACCGTTTGTCAACCTTTATTTTTGATATAAAGCTTTCAAAAACGCGATTGGTTATATTTGTGTAATCCGATTGTAAAATATCATATTTATCCACCATTTTTCCGTTGACAAACGAAGCTTTGTATAATATAATAACAACAGTAGCCGTTTTCCTTGACGGCAAATCATACTTTAAGAAAGCAAGGGTATAAATGATGGAAATTTTAGAGAATGAATGGGCCTTGGCAAGACCGTCAAGAGCGCAATACGAATGGCAGGATTACGAACTCGGTATGTTCATACACTGGATGCCTTATTACGGCAAGGAAATTGAATTTTTGGACAATCCCGAATACCGCAGAGATGAAGAATGGCAAAAGGCTGCCGCATACGAGCTCAAAATGAGCAAAATGGACACTGACCAATGGGTACGCTCCGCAGTTGACCTCGGCGCAAAATATGTAGTATTTGTTGCAAAGCACAATAAAGGTTTCATACGTTGGCAAACAGATACAAATTATTTTCTGTCAATGAAATACTCTCAGTACAAGCACGGTCAGGGCGATATTGTAATGGAGCTCAGCGAATCCTGCAAAAAGTACGGAATTAAATTAGGTATATATATGTGCGGCGACACACTTGCCTGCGAAGCAAGACAGGGCGGCATAACAAGCAATCCCGACGAGCAGGAATGGTACACAAACCTCTACCGTCAGTGGCTCACGGAGATACTTACAAGATACGGCTCCATTTGCGAAATATGGTTTGACAGCTCGCTCAAAATCGACGTAAGAGACTTGATAGGCAAATATGCTCCGAATGCAATGGTATTCCAGAGCCCGAACGCAACTATCCGTTGGGTAGGAAACGAAGAAGGCTGGGCATACTACCCTGCATGGAACGGCGTAAAGCGTTATGACGCCATATCGGGTATATCCACTCAGTATCACAGCGATCCAGACGGCGATGTATGGATGCCGCTTGAATGTGATGTTCCGATAAGAGATAATTGGGTATGGGACCCGAATCCGAAGAACAAGCTGCGCACTGTCGATGAGCTTATGGAAATGTACTACAAATCAGTAGGCAGAGGCACAACGCTCCTCATAAATCAGGGACCTCATCCGGAGGGATACATCATTGACGAGGACTTCAACCGTATGAAGGAATTCGGCGATGAGATAAGACGCCGCTTTGACAACCCTATTGCCGAATCATCGGGCGAGGGCGAATTTGTTGAGGTTGACCTGGGTAAAATTCAGCCTGTTGACCACGTTGTCACAATGGAAGACACACGTTTGGGTGAGCGTATTCGTAAATACGTTATCGAAGGCTTCGACGGCGAAAATTGGATACAGCTTGCAAACGGAAGCTCTGTCGGACACAAGAAGATCGACTTCTTCCCTGCCGCAAATGTTTCAAAGGTACGTTTCAGAGGTCTTGTTTCAGTCGGACAGCCCGTTATCCGCAGCATAAAAGCATATAATGTCGGCACGATTCCGCAAGGCTTTACAAACAACGACGAACAGTAATTAAAAAAACAGAATAATTATAATACCCGACAGGGCGCTTGATCAAAGTGTTCCTGCCGGGTATTTTTTACAACATTCGCCGCAAAATAAATTTGCAAATCGTTCTCAAATTCGTTGACAAAAATAGCTTTTCGAGTTAAAATATACTTGCGTGAAAAATAAGCCCGTAAAACAACAATTCACGGAAAGGATAGGCAAAATGAAGCCATGCCGACAGAACAGATTTATAAGACAAAACAGCGTCAGATAATTCTCGACTACCTTGCCCATGTGCACAGACAGCACATTACCGCCGCCGAAATATGCGAGCATTTCCGTAAATGTAAAATACAAATCAGTCCGGCAACAGTTTACAGGCATCTTGAAAAATTCATTTCAGACGGAATCGTCCGCAAATATTATATGGACGGCATTCCCGGTGCCTGCTTTCAGTACATAGGAATATGCGAGGACTGCGAATCGCACATACACTTCAAGTGCGTTGAATGCGGATGTCTTATTTGCGTCGAGTGCGAAAAGTTAGACGATTTAAGAGCGCACTTCTCACACGAACACGGCTTTCAGATAGACTCCGCCAAAACCGTATTTTACGGCAAATGCCCCGATTGCTTAAAGAAAGAAGGAAATAACGACAAATGAATATAAAAACTCAAAAGCATAAAAATAATATATTAAAACGCTGTATTGCAATATTGCTTACCGTTCTTATGGTTATGCCATTCTGTACAGCCTGCGGCACGTCCCCCTCAGGCAGCGGAAAGCTCAATATTGTTGCGACAATATTTCCGCAGTACGATTTTGCACGTGCAATAGCAGGAGATCTTGCCGATATAACCATGTTGCTCTCTCCTGGTGCCGAGACTCATTCGTACGAGCCTACACCCAAGGATATAAAAAACATTGAGAACTGCGATATATTCATATATGTGGGAGGCGAATCCGACAGCTGGATAGACGGAATACTCGATTCGATCGATACAAGCAAAATGAAGATTATTTCCCTCATGAATATCGTCGAGCCTCTCGAAGAAGAGCATGACGGCGAGGCTTCACACGAGCATGAATACGACGAGCACGTATGGACGTCGCCCGTCAATGCCGCCGCAATATGTCGCGAAATAGCCTCGGCAATGTGCGCCGCGGATGAGAAAAATTCGGAAGTCTACAACAAGAATTGTGCGGATTATGTGGAAAAGATCATGCGTCTTGACGAAAGCTTCCGCGATATTGTCGCATCGGCAACAAGAAAAACAGTCATTTTCGGAGACAGATTTCCGCTCCTCTATTTTGTTCGCGAATACGGCATCGAATATAAGGCGGCATACCCCGGATGCTCAAGCAGTACGGAGCCGAGCCCTGCGGTGATTGCCGAGCTTATTGACACTGTCAAAAAAGAAAATATTCCCGTCGTGTTTAAGATCGAGCTCAGCAACGGCAATATTGCCGACACAATAAGCGAAGCAACCGGTGCAAAGGTTAAGATTTTCTATTCGTGCCATAATATTTCCAAGGATGACTTTAACAACGGCGAAACATACTTAAGCCTTATGGAAAAAAATATAGATTCACTTAAGGAGGCTCTGAACTGATGTCATTAATATCCTGCAAAGATGTTGCTCTCGCATACGACGGAAAAACGGTTGCCGAAGGTCTTTCTTTTGAAATAGAGCAGGCTGATTACGTGTGCGTTGTCGGAGAAAACGGTTCGGGCAAAAGCACGCTTATCAAAGCGCTTCTCGGGTTGAAAGAACCTAAGTCGGGCAGTATAACATTCGGCGACGGTTTAAGGCAAAACGAAATAGGATATCTGCCTCAACAGACTCCGGTTCAAAAGGATTTCCCCGCAAGCGCGTGGGAGGTTGTCATTTCGGGCTGTCTTAACAAAAAAATGCCGTTTTATACAGCTGCCGATAAAGCGCTCGCCATAAATAATATGAAGCTACTCAATATAGAGCATCTCAAAAAGAGCTGTTACAGGGAGCTTTCCGGCGGTCAGCAACAGAGAGTGCTTCTTGCAAGAGCCTTATGCTCCACAAAAAAGCTTATTCTGCTTGACGAACCCGTAACAGGTCTTGACCCCGTAATGACGCTTGAGCTTTATCAGCTCATAAAGAAAATAAACACAGAATCGTCCATTACGATTATTATGGTATCGCATGATATTCACTGCGCTGTTGAACAGGCAAGCAAGGTACTGCATCTCAGCGATCACAAAATGGCTTTTTTCGGAACAAAAGCCGACTATCTCAAGACTGCAACAGGTCAGCGTTTTTTGGGAGGATGCGAACATGTTTGATACAATTTCCGAAATGCTTTCTTTTACATTTATGCAACGCGCAATCATTGTCGGAATACTCGTCTCTCTTTGCGCGGCATTACTCGGTGTAAGTCTCGTTCTCAAAAGATATTCGATGATAGGCGACGGCTTATCTCACGTAGGCTTCGGCGCTCTGGCTCTCGCAACGGTGCTTAATGCAGCTCCGCTTGCTGTCGCTATACCGGTTGTAGTTGTGGCGGCTTTTCTCCTCCTGCGCCTGAGCGAAAACAGTAAGATTAAAGGAGACTCCGCAATCGCACTCATTTCAACGTCGGCTCTCGCTTTCGGCGTACTCGCCGTGTCGCTTACAACGGGCGTAAATACGGATATATTTAATTATATGTTCGGCAGTATTCTCGCAATGAAACAGTCCGACGTCGTTTTGAGTATAGTCCTATCCGTTGCGGTCATATTCCTGTTCCTCATATTCTATAATAAAATATTTGCCGTAACTTTCGATGAAACGTTCGCAAAAGCAACAGGTACTCACGCCGGAGCGTATAATATGCTCATTGCTTTCCTTACGGCTATTACAATCGTCCTCGGCATGAGAATGATGGGCGCACTGCTTATCTCAAGCCTCATCGTGTTCCCTACTCTCACCGCAATGCGCGTGTTTAAATCGTTTAAATCCGTCGTCATAAGCTCCGCTGTCATTTCTGTCGTTTGCTTCCTCGTCGGTATAACTGTCTCCTATGCTTTCTCTGCTCCTACAGGCGCCAGCGTCGTTATGGCTAACCTCGCTTCCTTCCTCGCCTTCTCCCTCGTATCTCTCGTAAGAAAGCATAGATAGTTTTCCGGGGCTGCCGCCCCGCACCCCGCAAGTCTTCTTTTTGTGAGGCTGCCGCCTCACACTCCGCCAAGCCTTTGAAAAGGCTTGATGAGAAACTTTAAACACTTTGTATAAGGCAATCAGCCTCGCCGGTGGTCGTCGAGTCA
>CAMEIT010000009.1 GCA_945918795.1 uncultured Clostridia bacterium
CTGCATACGACTTCATAAACAATTATCTCGGATACGACGACATTGAAGATGTATACAGCGCTCCCAAGGACAAAATTACGGGTGTAAACAAATACATATATGAAGAACCCGATTTTACGATCATGTGCGGAAATTTTTACAAGACGCCGTATACCGATATCCGGTTTATAAAGGGCGTTTACGATGCGCACTTCAATCTCTTCATGATAGGTAACAATCAGTATGATGAGGAATCGTTTCAGAACGTTATGAATTGGTGCGTCAGATACAATCTCAGAGTAATCCTTCCCGTAAAGGTAGACGAAAGCGCGTGCACATTCGAGCTTCCGTTTTACGATATATATGAAGATTATCCGAATATCTGGGGGCATTACTTAAGAGATGAGCCTATGATAAGGGTAATGGACGTTTACTCCGCAATTGCCGATCAATATAAGGAAAAGTATTCCGAAAAGGGTTGGAAGGCTCTCGTAAATCATCTCGGAAATCACACGCCTGCGCAATTATATATAAACGAAACAGACGGGCTGTTCGATTCTGTTGATGTAGTGGCATTTGACTATTACTTTGCAATGGGCAACCGTGATTATCACGAAAATGAACTGAATGTAAGACCGGATGACTCAATTTTGCATATCTGGGAAATATTTCATGACACTGCACTGCAAAAGGATCAGGAATTCTGGTCATACATAATGGCGTTTTATCTCGATGACTATAACACAAGTAAAATGCTTCGCTGGTCATCATATATATCGATGTGCTTCGGTGTTGACGCTATTTTGTACTTCAATTATCAGACGTGGGTCGTAGACAATAAATTCAACAAATTGGAGCATTGGTATAATGCAGAAAAAGCAAACTCGGAAATAGCATTCGTCGGAGAAACATTGTGCGACAATTACGACTACGTAGGTGCTTATACAATAAACAAAAGCCCCGGCGATCACTTCATATATCTTGAAGATTTCTATGACGGCTTTGACGATGTTATCAGCGACTTTGTAATTCCGCAAAACAGCATAACTCCGTATCTTGTCGGCTGTTATGACAAAAAGGACGGGGACGGAAATGCGTTTCTGCTCGTAAACATGGAGGAGCTTGATTATATTCCCTATGACGAAACAACGGCAGAACCGATAAAAATCAAAATAAACGGAGAAAACGTGAAATTCTACCGCGAGGGCGAGCTTAAAGATGTCGAAATGAATCAAGACGGGTATTATTCTCTTGAAGTCGGCAACGGTCATTGCTGGTTCGTAACGGTTGATTAATATATAAAATTTTTTAACAGAAGGGTAAATGTATATGAAAAAAACAATATGTATTTTGCTTGCGATTATCATGCTTTTATCGCTTGCAGCGTGCGATGTGCCTTCAACTACCGACAGCCCAACACTGTCACCCGAAATTGAGGCAACACCGACTCCTCTGCCCGAAATACCTGAGGAGTCAGTCGACATAAGCAGTCTTTCCGAATATACTATCGTATATCCTCAAGAATATGCTTCATGGCAGATGAATGAAATATATATTCTTCGCGATGTAATAAAGCACATTACGGGAAAAGAGATCGATGTAATTCCGGATTCCGCACCCGAAGCAGAAAAGGAAATAATATTTGCAGGCTCCCAAAGAAGCACATTGCTTGACGAACACATAAACGCCTTTGAAAGCAGGCTTGACTACCTCATTGCCGTTGCCGACAATGACATAATCCTCGGCGGACTTGATTACTTCGGCGGCATGAAAGCAGCATATGATTTAATAAACAATTATCTCGGATACGACGATATTGAAGATGTATACACCACGCCGAAAGACAAAATATCGGGTGTATATAAAAATATATATGAAGAGCCTGATTTTACGATCATGTGCGGCAATTTTTACAAGACGCCGTATACGGATATCCGCCATGTAAAAGACGTTTATGATGCGCACTTCAATCTGTTCATGGTAAGCAGAAAGCAGTATGATGAAGAATCACTGCGCAATGTTTTGAATTGGTGCGTCAGATACAACCTCAGAGTAATTATGCCGGTGACAGTCGATGAACAAGCTTGCACTTTCGAGCTTCCGTTTTATGATGTGTATGAAGATTATCCTAACATCTGGGGACATTACTTAAGAGATGAGCCTTCATTGGAGGTAATGCCGATTTACGCTTCAATAGCAGAGCAATATAAAGAAAAATATTCCGACAAAGGCTGGAAAGCTCTCATAAACCAGGGCGGTGGCAGTCCTATTGTCAGAGAAAACGTAAACGATATAGACGGTCTTTTGGACTCAGTCGATGTAACATCGTTTGACTATTACTTTGCAATGGGCGAGCGTGAATACAATGGGAATGAATTATTGATACTGCCAAAAGATACTGTTTTACACTATTCCGAAATATTCCGTGACTTAGCCGAAAGGAATAATCAAACATTCTGGTCATACATAATGGCGTTTTATCTTGATGACTATAACACAAGCAAAATGCTGCGTTGGACGTCGTATATTGAGATGTGTTTCGGTGCTGAAGGTATTATGTACTTCAATTATCAGACGTGGGTGGTAGACGGCAAATTCAACAAGTTAGAGCATTGGTACAATACAGAAAAAGCAAATGCCGATATAGCATTTGTAGGCGAAACATTGTGCGATAATTACGACTATGCCGGCACATACACAATAAACCGTGCGTTTGATGACAACTTTATATACCTTGAAGATTTTTACACAGGTTTTGACGATGTCATCACTGATTTTGTAATTCCGCAAAGCAGTAGCAGAACACCGTACCTCGTCGGATGCTATGACAAAAAGGACGGCGACGGAAACGCTTTCCTGCTTCTAAACATGGAAGCTTTGGATTTTGTTCCATACGACGAAACAACTGCAGAGCCGGTCAAAATCAAAATTAACGGAGAAAATGTAAAATTCTACCGTGAGGGCGAGCTTAAAGAGGTCGAAAAGGATTCTGACGGATACTATCTTCTTGAAGTCGGCAACGGTCACTGCTGGTTCGTAACTGTTGATTGAGAAATCAATTTCAAAGCGGCAAATGTCTGAAAGCCCAATACTTTCAGACTCGCTTTCAAAGCCGCCTTGACAAAATCAAGGCGACTTCGAAAGCGGAAAATGCTTCTGTTTTAAGAAAGGGGAATCCGTCAAGTAATTATTAATTACGAACGGTAAAAAAATTATGAAAAAAATAATATCATTTGTTCTGTCGGGTGTAATGCTCTTATCCTTGACAGCCTGCGCTGCAACACCGTCGTCCTCTAATATTAACAAAGCAACAGCTTCACCCGAAATAACAGCGTCCCCCGCGCCCTTCCCCGCGCCAGTGTTCCCCACTTACCCTGAGGAAAGTGCTGATATTTCCGATTTATCTGAATACACGATAGTTTATCCGTCATATTATGATGAATACAGAATGGGAGAGGTATTCTTATTAAAGAATGCAATAAAAAATGTAACGGGTGCAGAGCTTGATATTATTTCGGACGGTGAAGCAGTACGTGAACACGAAATAATATTTGCAAGCTCGGGACGTAAAAACGGCGTTGAAAAAAGCATTGAAATGTTTCAAAGCGGGCTTGACTATGTTGTAGGCACGCTTAACGGAAACATCATTCTCGGCGGCAACAATTTTTACGCCGATATGAGAGCCGTTTATGATTTTATAAACAATTATCTCGGCTACAATGATATAGATAATATTTATTCCGAGCCGCAAAAAAGCATTGATGGAATCAATTTCCGCATATATCAAAAGCCGCTGTTCACGTTTTACGCAAATAACGGAGCTGTGTCGATGTTTACAGAGCAGTATGCCGTAAGGGACCTGCACGAGGCACACTTCAATCTTGTAGACGCAGACTTGAATTGGGCAACATATGAGCAATTCAGAGATTTCATCAAATGGTGTGCAAGATATGATATATTCATTGTCGTCGGCTCACAGAAATGGTTTGAGCTTTATTATGACTGCCCTGTAATATGGGGACATTTTTTGCGCGATGAACCGCCCATTTCAACTTATGCCGATATTTCGCGTCAATGCGATGAATACACAGAAAAATACAAGCAATATAATTGGAAGCCGTGGGTGAATTTTTTCGGGTTTGACAAGCATTGGAATATTCTGACCGAAACAGACGGGCTGTTCGATTCTGTTCCGCGCGTCAGCTTTGACAGATATTTTGCCAATAAAATTCTGCAGGAAAACGACGAACTGCTTACTGTGTACGAATCCGCAAGAGACTATGCTCAAAATAAAAATCAAGAGCTATGGACTTATATCCAATCCTACAACTGCCTAAATGAGAATATACATACCGATAAAACGTTCAGGTGGTCATCATACATATCGATGTGCTTCGGTGCAACGGGAATACTCTACTTTCAGTACGGCGACAGCTCCCCGAATTACAGTGCCGAGGGTGACTGGTCAGGCGGAGCACTCATTAATTGGGATTACAGCAAAAATCCCGCATGGTATCACGCAAAAGCCGCCAATGAAGAGCTACTCAAAATTGCAGAGGTATATTTGCGCTACCAAAACATAGGTGCTTATGTTATAAACAGAAAAGAACTGCATATATCCGCATATCTGAATGATCCGTATCCGTATACAGATGACTTTATCAAAGAGTTTGTTTTGCCGGACGGAACAAGCGACACATACCTTACGGGTTTATTTAATAAAAAGAACGGCGACGGAAAAGCACTGATAATAGTAAATCTTGAAGATATAGATGAGCGTCCATATGAGCAGTCGGAAGAAAGAATTGTAAAAATAAAACTCAACGGCGAAAATGCAGTATTTTACCGCGACGGTGAACCGCAAAATATTCAGACAGACGCAAACGGATACTATCTGCTGAATATTTCAAACGGCTACTGCTGGTTTATTACCTTTGAGTAAACAGTTGCTATGTAACCTTAATATTAAAGAAAGGAACGATACACTTTAATGAAAACAAAAATTTCAGCATTTATGCTTTCAATTATTATGCTCTTATCCTTGACAGCCTGCGCTGCAACACCATCGTCCTCTAATATTAACACAGCAACAGCTTCACCCGAAATAACAGCGTCCCCCACACCCTTCCCCGCGCCCACATTCCCCACATATCCCGATGAAAGCGTTGATATTTCCGATTTATCTGAATACACGATAGTTTACCCGTCATATTATGATGAATACAGAATGGGCGAGGTATTCTTATTAAAGGATGCGATAAAAAATGTAACCGGTGCCGAGCTTGACATAATTTCGGACGGCGAAGAAAAGCGCGAGCATGAGATAATATTTGCAAGCTCTGGGCGCAAAAGCGGTGTTGAAGAAAGCATTTCAATGTTTGAAAGCGGACTTGATTACGTCATCGGTGCACTCAACGGGAACATTATCCTCGGCGGCAACAATTTTTATGCCGATATGAGAGCCGTTTATGACTTTGTAAACAATTATCTCGGCTACAACGATATTGATAATATTTATTCCGAGCCTGAAAGTGAAATTTCAGGAGTGAACTTTAACATTTACAAAGAACCGTCGATAGTACTTATGGGTTCAAATTTTGCTATTGCTCCTTATACTGAACAGTATGCAGTCAGAGATATGTGCGAAGCTCATATAAACATGACCTTAATTGAAGCTTCAAAATACACAAGACAGCAGTTGGCAGATTTCATCAAATGGTGTGCAAGATATGATATATTTATCATAATGAGAGGTATACAATATACCGATTTGTATACAGACTGCCCTATTATATGGGGACACGTAATATTTGACGAACCGCTACCTGAATTGGAAACTTACATATCAGTCTCTCAGTCGTGTGATAATTATGTTGAACAGTACTCTGAATACGGCTGGAAGCCATACGTGAATTTTGCAGGGTACGATGAATGTTTTCATTCCCTCAACGAATATGACGGATTATATGATGCAGTGCCCATAATGAGCTATGACAGATATTTCGGACAGAACATAGCAAATAATACATGGGGTAGTCTCTTGAGGGTATATGAGCAAGGAAAGGATATAGCTGACAGAAAAGGTGCAGATGTATGGACATACATTGAATCATGTGAACTTGTAAAAAATAAGTTCAATACAAGCAAGTTGTTCAGGTGGTCTTCATATTTGTCCCTCTGCTTTGGTGCTAAGGGCATTCTCTATTTCCAATACTGTGATATTCCGTATCCAAATAATCCGGAATACAGAAACGGGACACTTATCAATCCCGATTACTCCAAAAATCAGGCATGGTATGATGCAAAAGAATGCAACGAAGAGCTGCTGAAAATCGCTGAAATAATTAATCAATACGAGAATATAGGCGCATACGTATACAATTCATCAGACAAACAGAGTGACAGTACATACATAGAAAGTCCTTATCCGTATTTTGAAAGCATAATAACAGATATAAGGAATAACGATCCATATGCTTTATATCTTTTCGGAATTTTCGACAAAATCAGCAGCAATGGCTCACATGCTGTCATATTAATGAATCTTGAAAGCCTCGATGATGTGCCATACGGAGGAAACGAACCCGAATATACGCAAATCAAGCTTAATGGTGAAAACATAAAATTTTATCACAAAGGCGTTTTGCAGAATATCGAACCGGATGCTGATGGCTATTATTCGATAGACGTTTCAAACGGCTCATGCTGGTTTGTGACTGTTGACTGATAAAAATACATATATAAAATCGAAAGGAATTATAATGAAAACAAAAATTTCAGCATTTATGCTTTCAATTATTATGCTCTTATCCCTGACAGCCTGCGCGGTAACGCCGTCCTCATCGGGTATTGAGAACGAAACAACGCCGCCCGAGGAGACAGCCTCACCCTCGCCGACACCCACATTTCCCACCTACCCCAAGGAAAGCGCTGATATTACCGATTTATCGGAATACACAATAGTTTATCCGTCTTATTATGATGAATACAGAATGGGCGAGGTATTCTTATTAAAGGATGCAATAAAAAATGTAACAGGTGCCGAGCTTGACATAATTTCGGACGGCGAAGAAGAGCGCGAGCATGAGGTTATTTTTGCAAGCTCGAAACGTCAAAACGGCGTTGAAGAAAGCATTTCAATGTTTGAAAGCGGACTTGATTACGTCATCGGCGCGCTCAACGGCAACATTATCCTCGGCGGCAACAATTTTTATGCCGATATGAGAGCCGTTTATGACTTTGTAAACAATTATCTCGGCTACAACGATATTGATAATATTTATTCCGAGCCGCAAAAAAGCGTTGACGGAATTAACTATCACATATATAAAGAGCCTGATATAATAATAAAAGCCGCCAATTTCGGTGGGCGCTTCACAGAGATATGGCAGGTGCGCGATGTTGCCGAAGCCAATTTCAATATGTTTCATCTTGATGCGTTTCATGTCGGATATTCCGATACAGAGATTGTCGATATACTCAAATGGTGTGCAAGGTTCGGGCTCAAAGCAATAATACACGCGAATTTCACGAGAGATTCCGAGGGAAAATATACAGGACTTTACATAAAAGCCGCTGATAAATACGCTGACAACCCTGCCGTATACGGTCATTACTTAAGAGACGAACCACCTCTTAAGGATCTGAGTATGTACAATAATTTTGCCGAAATGTATAAGGAACAATACGGTCAGTATGGCTGGAAGCTGTTTCTTAATCATCTTTTCACGGATCCCATATGGAACTATCTCGACGAATGGGACGGACTTTTCAGTGCGGTAGACGCAACAGGCTTTGACAACTACATAAGCTACGGCGCAAAACGCGATGATGAAGTCCTTCACAGGTGGGAGCGCGCAAGAGAATATACGCTTCGCACAGGTCAGGATTATTGGATTTACGTCGAATGCGTATGTCTTGCAGACCGCAATGCAAGCAAGATGTTCAGGTGGCAGTCATATTTGTCATTATGTTTCGGTGCAGACGCTCTCCTCTATTGGAATTACAGTGTGCCGTTCGGCAAGCTTGAAGAATGGGATGAATGGCTTGTTGATGACAAATTCAACAGAACCGACGGCTGGTATGACGCACAGAGAACAAATGCAGAATTGCTCAAGCTTGCGCCTATATATGTTCAGTACGAAAATAAGGGTGCCTGCGTTATAAATCAGCATAAACAAGAATTATTCACATACCTTGAAACGCCGTATGATTGCAGCGACGTTATTACCGATTTCATAGCTGACGGAATAAATAAGGATACCCCGTACCTTATAGGCAGCTTTGATAAAAAAGAAGGCAACGGTAAAGCATTCATAATTATGAACATTAACGCCATTGACGATGTTCCGTACGACGAAACAGAATCGGAACCTGTCAGAATGAAGATAAACGGCGAGAACGTAAGCTTCTACTTCGAGGGCGAAAAACAGAATATCCAAAAGGATTCTGACGGGTATTACAGCATAAACATGGGCAACGGCTACTGCTGGTTTGTGACCGTTGACTGAATTTTATTAAAGCGGCTGCTCCGAAATTAACATACGGCAAACGTCTGAAAGCTCAATACTTTCAGACTCGCTTTCAAAGCTGCCTTGAAAATCAAGGCGACTTCGAAAACGAAAAACACTTCCGATATAAGAAAGGAAAATCCGTCAAGTAACTATCCATTACAAGCGGTAAAAACTATGAAGAAAATAATATCATATATTCTGTCGGGTGTAATGCTCTTATCTTTGACAGCCTGCGCGGCAACACCGTCACCCTCGGGTATTGAAAACAATACAACACCGCCCGAGGTGACAGCCTCACCTTCCCCTGCGCCCGTGTTCCCCACTTACCCCGAGGAGAGCGCCGATATTGCCGATTTATCCGAATACACAATAGTTTACCCGTCATATTATGACGAATACAGAATGGGCGAGGTATTCTTATTAAAGGATACTATCAAAAAGGTAACCGGTGCCGAGCTTGACATAATTTCGGACGGCGAAGAAGAGCGCGAGCATGAGATTATATTTGCAAGCTCGGGGCGCAAAAACGGCGTTGAAGAAAGCATTTCAATGTTTGAAAGCGGACTTGATTACGTCATCGGCGCGCTCAACGGCAACATTATCCTCGGCGGCAACAATTTTTATGCCGATATGAGAGCCGTTTATGACTTTGTAAACAATTATCTCGGCTACAATGATATTGATAACATTTATTCCGAGCCGCAAGACAGCATTTCGGGCGTCAACATAAAAATATATGAAAAGCCGCTCATCACGCTGTATGCCTGCAACTATGCGGTAGACCCGTATACAGAGCAGTATGCAATTCGCGATATGCACGATGCGCATTTCAACATGACAACAGTATATTCACAGTGGTATTCAAAAGATGAACTGCTTGATTTTATCAAATGGTGTGCAAGATACGAAATATTCGTAATTTTTCTTGAGTTCAGTTATGTAGATTCATACACTGACTGTCCTATTATATGGGGACACCTCATAAAAGATGAGCCTCAAACAAAGGATTACGAGATGTACTCACAGCGTTGTACGGAATATGTGGAAAAATACGGCAAATACGGTTGGAAGCCGTTCGTGAATTACTTTGGTTTTTACAAGTTCTGGCCGTATCTCACCGAGCATGACGGGCTGTATTCGGAAGTGCCCGTTGTAAGCTTTGACCATTACTTCGGCAACAGTGCTCTTTGTGAAACAGGACACGATAATATGCTGCACGTATTTGAATGCGCAAGAGATCTCGCATGGAGAAAGGGTCAGGATCTCTGGACATACATAGAATCGTACAACATTTCAAATTGGGGAGTAAATACGAGCAAATCATTCAGATATGCGTCATATATTTCATTCAGCTTCGGTTCCCTGGGTATTCTCTATTTCCAATACGGGGATGCCTCAAGAAATCATACAAGCGAGGGTGATTGGACAAAAGGAAGCCTTATAAATTGGGATTATTCCAAAAACCAAGCATGGTATGACGCAAAAGAGGCAAACGAAGAAATTCTCAGGCTTGCACCGATATATACACAGTACAAAAACATAGGTACATACACAGTAAACTGCAATCCGAAATACAGCTCCGCTTATCTTGAGGATATGTATCCGTATTTCGGGAATGTAGTCGAAGATATAAAAGACGATTCAAACGGCTCTGTCGCATACCTTATAGGGTGCTTTGATAAAAAAAGCTCAAGCGGCAACGCATTTACTCTTGTAAACATTAACAATCTTGATGATATAACTTACGGCGATAACACTGAAAGCACGACAACAAAAATCAAGATAAACGGCAATAATGTCACATTTTACCGCGACGGCTATGTAAGCGAGGTACATTGCGATGAAAACGGGTATTATACGCTCAATATGAAGAACGGCTCATGCTGGTTTGTAACGGTTGATTAAAAAAATGATTTCATAAAAGGAGAATATAAGTAAAATGATTAAAAAGATCACAGCGGCATTTCTGAGCGTTTTATTGATTTTTTCGGCAGCTGCCTGCGCACCCACTTTGACGGAAAGTCCCCTGCAAACGGGCTCAATTTCGGAAAATACTCCCGCGCCGTCATTGCCCACGCCGTCACCCGAGCCTGATTTTCCCGATTATCCCGAAGAAAAAATCAGCTTGACTAATTTATCGGAATATGTTATAGTATATCCGTCTTACTATAACGAGTACCGTATGAATGAAGTAAAATTACTTCAGAGCACAATAAAAAACGTGACGGGTGCCGAGCTTGAAATAATTTCCGATGGCGAACAAGCGCATGAACATGAAATAATTTTTGCAAGCTCCAAGCGCCAAAACGGAGTTGAAGAAAGCATTTCAATGTTTGAAAGCGGACTTGATTATGTTGTAGGCGCACTTAACGGCAACATTATCCTCGGAGGCAACAACTTCTATGCCGACATGAGAGCTGTTTATGACTTTATAAACAATTACCTCGGTTACAACGACATAGACAATATTTATTCCGAGCCGCAAAGCGAAGTTTCAGGTGTAAATCTGCATATATACCAAAAACCGCTCCTTACGATTATGGCTTCAAACTACTCCGTTTCCGCATTCACCGAGCAGTATGCAATACGTGATATGCACGACGCTTGTTTTAACATGACAATGGTCGAAGCAGGTGCTTACAGCAAAGATGAGCTTATCGATCTTGTAAAATGGTGCGCAAGATATGAAATATTCCTCATTATGAGAAGCATACGCTTTGTCGATGAATATACGGACTGCCCTATTATATGGGGACATACAGTAAGAGACGAGCCGCACGTCAAGGATTATATAATGTACTCACAGCAATGCGAGGACTATGCGGAAAAATATTCTCAATACGGCTGGCACCCGTGGGTAAATTACATGGGTTGGCCGCAGTATTGGCCTATGCTGAATGAAACGGAAAGTCTGTTTGACGCTGTTCCCGTTGTAAGCTTTGACAGATACTTCGGAGAAAATATACTTCAAGAGAGCGAGCTCCTTGAGATATTCGAATACATGAGAGACCTTGCCCAAAGAAAAGGTCAGGAAATGTGGAGCTATATCGAATCATACAATATAACAAACCGAGGACAGAACACGAGCAAAATGTTGCGCTGGTCAGCATATGTTTCGTTGTGCTTCGGTGCAAGAGGAATACTGTATTTCCAATACGGCGACTGCTCTCCCAATTACACGGTAGAAGGCGATTGGACTAAAGGAAGCCTTGTAAATTGGGATTACACAAAAAATCAGGCGTGGTATGATGCGAAAACGACAAATGAGGAGCTTTTGAAGCTCGCGCAAATATACACACAGTACGAAACTGTCGGTGCCCATGTTATAAACAAAAAAGCAAAGGATACGTCGGTATATCTTGAAGATCAGTACCCTTACGTAAGCGACTTTATTTCCGACTTCAAAGCTTCCGACGATGCAATAAAGAACACATATCTGCTCAGCCTCTTTGAAAAGACATACGGATACGGTAAAGCCGTCATATTGATGAATCTTGAGGATATTGACGATATTCCTTATGAGGAAGATGAGGCCGAATACGTAAAAATAAAGTTGAATTGCGAAAATCCCGTATTCTATCGCAACGGCGAACCTCAAAACGTTGAAAAGGATTCCGACGGATATTATGTTCTTAACATGGCAAACGGATATTGCTGGTTCATAACGCTCGATTGAGTAACAAAAACAAATTGCCACGGCAATATTATATATACATACACAAGAAGGGAATGATCATAATTTAATGAAAACAAAAATAACAGCCGCAGTGCTTCTCATTGTTATGCTATTGTCGCTCACTGCCTGCGGCACGGTAACGCCGTCCGCATCACCCGATACACCGGTGAGTACAGCTTCTCCCGATATTCCGAGTGAAACTCCAACACCCGATTTCCCCGAATATCCCGAGGAAACGATAAAACTTACGGATTTATCCGAATATGCCATTGTATACCCGTCGTATTACGATGAATACAGAATGAATGAAGTCTATATTCTCCGTGACACAATAAAAAAGGTTACGGGTGCCGAACTTAAAATAATATCAGACGGCGAGGCAAAGTGTGAGCACGAGATAATTCTTGCAAGCTCGGAGCGTCAAAACGGTGTTGAGGAGTGCATTTCAATGTTTGAAAGCGGACTTGATTATGTTGTCGGAGTGCTTGACGGCAACATTATCCTCGGCGGAAATAACTTTTATGCCGATATGAGAGCTGTTTATGATTTTATAAACAATTATCTCGGCTACAACGACATAGACAATATTTATTCCGAGCCGAAAAGCAAAATTTCAGGCGTAAATCTGAACATTTACGAAGAACCGCTGTTGACGCTTATGGGTTCCAACTTTTCTGTTTCGCCATACACAGAGCAATACGCTGTAAGAGATATGCACGAAGCACACTTTAATATGACGCTCATTGATATTGGGCAATATAGTATGGAGCAAATTCGTGACTTTGTAAAATGGTGTGCAAGGTATGAAATATTCATTATGATGCGTGGCATAAACTATACGGATGTATATGCAGATTGCCCTATCATATGGGGACACGTAATATTTGATGAGCCCTCAATTTCGATGTTTGCATCATGTTCTCAGTCGTGTGCCGAGTATATTGAACAGTACGCTCAATATGGTTGGCAGCCATACATAAACCTCGTGGGGTATGAGTCTGTTTTCAAAATATTGGAGGATTTTCCCGAACTGTTCGCCTCTGTTCCGGTTGTAAGCTTTGATATGTATTTTGAGCATAATCTGATTGATAACGTATATATGAAAGATATAAATTTACTGCATGTATACGAAATGGCAAGAGATCGTGCTATCAGCAGCAACAGAGATTTATGGACATACATTGAAGCTTATGACATTGTTAAACGCAACAAAAACACAAGCAAGCTATTTAGGTGGTCGTCATACATATCGCTGTCATTCGGAGCAAAGGGCATTCTTTATTTTCAGTATGGAGACCCTGATTCGGATTCTACACAAGAGGGTGGATCAAAGGGTAGTCTTGTAGACTGGAATTATGTAAGAACAAACGCCTGGTATGACGCAAAAAGGTGCAATGAGGAGCTTTTGGCGCTCGCCGAAATACTGAATGAATATGAGCACGCCGGTGCATATGTGCACAACACGTCATTCAAGCAGTATTACAATACGTACATAGAGAATCCGTACACGGAATTTGACAGCATAATAACCGACATTAAGAAGCCCACTGAGTCAATGCCATATCTGTTCGGCTTTTATGATAAGAAAGACAACAACAATTCACACGCCGTAACACTTCTCAGCCTTGAAAGCCTTGACGAGCTTAAGTACGGAGCAAACGAACCCGAATATGCAAAAATAAAGCTTGCCGGTGACAACATAAAATTTTATCATGAAGGCGTTTTGCAAAATATTGAACCTGACGCCGACGGATATTATTCTATTGATGTTTCAAACGGCTCATGCTGGTTCATAACACTCGATTGAGTAACAAAAACAAATTGCTACTGCAATATTATATATATACACACACACGAAGGGAATGAGCATAATTAAATGAAAACAAAAGTATCAGCCGCGGTGCTTCTTATCATCATGCTGTTGTCATTTACTGCCTGCGGCACGATAACGCCGTCCGCATCACCCGACGCTCCGGGAAGTACAGCTTCTCCCGATATTCCGAGTGAAACTCCAAAGCCGGACTTCCCCGAATATCCCGATGAAACGGTAAAGCTTACCGATTTGGGAGGATATACCATTGTGTACCCGTCGTATTACGATGAATACAGAATGAATGAAGTCTATATTCTCCGAGACACAATTAAAAAAGTCACGGGTGCCGAGCTTAAAATAATATCAGACGGCGAGGCAAAGGGCGAACACGAGATAATTCTTGCAAGCTCAGGGCGTAAAAACGGCGTTGAAGAAAGCATTGAAATGTTTGAAAGCGGACTTGACTATGTTGTAGGCGCACTCAACGGGAACATTATTCTCGGTGGAAACAACTTTTATGCCGATATGAGAGCTGTTTATGACTTTATAAACAATTATCTCGGCTTCAATGATGTAGATAATATTTATTCCGAACCTAAAATTGAAATTTCGGGCGTAAATTTTCACGTTTATAAAAAGCCGTTGTTAACGCTTATGGGCTCCAATTATTCGGTAAGAGCTTATACGGAACAGTATGCAATCAGAGATATGCACGAAGCGCACTTCAATATGACGCTTATTGACGTAGGTCTTTACAGCCAAGAACAGCTTCGGGACTTTGTAAAATGGTGCGCACGATATGAAATATTTGTGATTATGAGAGGCATCAATTTTACTCAAACATATACAGACTGCCCAATAATCGCAGGTCATATGATTATGGATGAGCCTGCCATTTCGGATTTTATTTATTTTTCCGACATATGCACCGATTATCTGGAGAAATACGCTCAATACGGCTGGCAACCTTATGTAAACTTCACGGGAGATGAATACGTATGGCTTGTGCTGGAAGAATTTCCTGATATGTTTGATTCTGTCCCTGTTGTAAGCCTTGACAGATATTTTCAGCATAGTATAATTGAGAATATCCACATTGGCGGCAATCTGCTTCACGTATACGAACAAGCAAGAGAACGTGCAGTTAAAAGAGGCGAGGAGCTTTGGACTTATATTGAAGCATACGATATCGTAAACAGCAACAAAAATACAAGCAAGCTGTTCAGGTGGTCGTCATATATTTCACTGTGCTTCGGTGCAAAAGGAATTCTTTACTTCCAATACGGCGATGCTTCTCCGGAATATACAGCCGAGGGCGACTGGTCATTCGGCAGTCTTGTAAATCTTGATAATACAAAAAACAAAGCTTGGTACGATGCAAAAGAATGTAACGAGGAGCTGCTTAAGATTGCGGAAATATTGAATCAATACAAAAGCGCAGGCGTATATGTGCACAACACGACATTCAAGCAGTATTACAATACGTACATAGAGAATCCGTACACGGAATTTGACAGCATAATAACCGACATTAAGAAGCCCACTGAGTCAATGCCATATCTGTTCGGCTTTTATGATAAGAAAGACAACAACAATTCACACGCCGTAACACTTCTCAGCCTTGAAAGCCTTGACGAGCTTAAGTACGGAGCAAACGAACCCGAATATGCAAAAATAAAGCTTGCCGGTGACAACATAAAATTTTATCATGAAGGCGTTTTGCAAAATATTGAACCTGACGCCGACGGATATTATTCGATAGACGTTTCAAACGGCTCATGCTGGTTCATAACAATGGACTGACTCTATTGAAAATTAATATAAAAAAACAAAATAAAAAACAGGAGAAAAATCATGAAACAAATTTTTAGAAAAACAGTGATCGTATTTGTATTGCTGTCGATGCTCTTTGTTATCCCTGCCTGCGGTGGTTCCGGTTCAGACAAGATAGCAGTATCCGATTTAGGTAAATACACGATAGTATACCCTGCAGAATATCAGGATTGGCAAATGGAAGAGGTAGTTCTTTTGCAGAATGTAATTGAACACATTACGGGCAAAAAGATTGCCGCCGTTCCCGATACCGAAGCTGAAAAAAGCCGCGAAATAATTCTCGCAAGCTCCTCCAGACAAACAGCCGTAACAGAACAGGTTAATGCCTTTGCAAACGATATGGATTATATCATAACTGTCAGCGACGGCGACCTTATCCTCGGCGGAAAAAGCTATTACGGCGATATGAAGGCAATATATGACCTTGTAAACAACTATCTCGGCTATGACGACCTCGAGAACATATATACAGACCCTCTCAGCGAAATAGCAGATACAAAAACCGAAATATACAAGGAGCCTATATTCACGATCATGGTTGCCAACCCGGGAAAATATCCGTTCTCCTCTGCTAAAGATGTAAAAGTAATGGCTGAGGCCGGCTTTAATATGACAAAGCTCGACATTTCCAAATTTACAGCTGAAAGCTTCTACACATATGCGAAATGGTGCGCAAGATTCAATGTAAGAATACTGCAAAAAACAGTATACAACCTTAAGACAAAGGAATTCAATATAAACGATCTTGAATTCTCAACAACAAATCCAATAATATACGGGCATTACGTAAGATATGAAAAAGAAACGAATGACTTTGCAAGATACAGCGAAATGTGCGATATCTACAAAGAAAAATATGCAAAATACGGCTGGAAGCTCGTTATGAATCTCTCAGGCGGAGAGGATGCAACACTTTTTGAAGAGGCTTATGAAGACGACAGCATATTCAAGAACGCAGACATAATTTCAGCTTCATGCGGTCTTGGTATTGGTCAAAGCGGATATATAAGAGAATTTGCACGTCTTGACATGGTAAACGAATTTAAGAAAATCGCTTCAAGAAATTCAAACGAATTCTGGATGACTGTTGCAGAAAGCACAGGTGTAATTGACTCCACAATAGAAAAGACTCCGAACGCGTTCAGATGGAAAGCTTACTTAGCGCTTTCATTCGGAGTTACAGGCGTTGAGTATTCTCTGTATAAGAGAGGAAACGTTATAAATGACGATTACACAAAGGGCTCACGTTACGATGACATCAAGCAAATAAACGAGGAGCTTCTCAAAATGGCCGAGGTATATACGCAATACGAACAGCTTGGCGTATACGTTGTAAATCAGCAGTATGATGACACATTTACGGAAATTGAAGATCAGTATACAGGCTTCGGCAATGTTTTGACGGAATTCATACCCGCCGCAGGATATGACACGACATCATATCTCATAGGTTGCTTCAAAGCAAAGGATTCAAGCGACAAATACGCATTTGTTGCAGTAGACCTTACAGAGGTATCCGAAATCAAAACAGTAATGCCTGCGTCAATGTTCGCATTGAACGGCGAAAAAGTAACGCAGTACAAAAACGGCGAGCCGACAGAATTGACTATCACAAAAACAGGATACTATGCGGCTTCAATTTCAAACGGTTGCGGAATTTTCGTAACAATAGAATAAAGTTCAACTCACTGTTTTATAAAGAGGAAGCAAAAATGCTTCCTCTTTTTTCTATTCTCTTACATCTTCAATGTAACTTTTAAGCCCTTCAAGCTCCCCCAAAAGTGCCGAACATATAATATTCGCCACAACATTGTCAAGCTGCTCATATTGGCTTGCATCCTTAGGTATAATATCATTTTCATGCTTCGCAAGCTTATCTATCCTGCGGTCAATTTCATTTATTATTTTTCTTTTGGTATCGTTCATAATTTTATCTCCGTTTCTTTTTTCGTATTAAAAATCCGTAAAGCATTACCGATATATATTATTCACGCCACATACCATTATTATCCGCCGCAATAAACAAATTCTCTCCCAAAGAATAATATGTATTGTATAACCCGATAAAATATACGGTTGATTTTAATTCGATTTTTGAATCATTTTTTGCCGTATCAATGCAAAACAGCCTTTTTTGTGTCGGGTTATCGCAAACATTATTCTTATTGCGTTTAACAATAACCCAGAAAGGATTAAATAAAATCATGAATGAAAACGACAAAATCGTTGAAATAAGCAATTCCGGCACCAATATGCCGAACGGCAATACGGGCAGCATCGACATTTGCGCTGAAATTCCCACAATGCCCACTGATCCTCAGTACGCATACGCATATATTAAATTTCAAAACACAGTTGAGCTGTGCGATGCCGATACTGCACTTGAAAACGGAACTGTATTTCCGCAGTTGAATATGCCGTATCGCGGTTGGAATGCGCGTTAACCAAATTAAGAAAGGAACTGAATTATGGAAAACAATAACAACAGCAGTCAGCGTGAAGAACTGCTTGAACAAATATCGGCATTGGAATTTGTAATTGCAGACCTCAAGCTTTTTCTTGACACTCACCCGTGCAATCAGGAGGTTCTGAAGGTTTACGGAGATTATGTTCGGCAATCAAAAGAGCTCAGAGAGAAATTCACGGCGTTTTACGGACCTCTCATGGCGGAAACCTACGAGCCCGAAAATTATTGGGCATGGATAAAAAATCCGTGGCCATGGGACGCAAATTAAAGGAGGACAAATAATATGTGGTTTTATGAAAAAAGGCTTCAATTTCCCATCAACATCAAAAAATCCGACCCTCGAATGGCAAAATATATTCTCAGCCAATACGGCGGTCCCGACGGAGAGCTTTCAGCTTCAATCAGATACCTCAGTCAGCGCTTCACCATGCCGTGCGAAAGGGCAAAAGCAGTGCTCAACGATATAGGTATATGCGTATCGGTAATGCACCTTTTAATTTTGACGCTTGCGGTTTGGCAAACGGTCGCCATTTGCTTTTCTCTTTTGATATATTAATACGCGCACTTTATAAAATAATATTTAAACATTTAATTTTATTATGCTTTTCGGAAAAATAAGCGCTCAACAGATGATAAATTTATATCAGACGGAGAAAGGAAAGGAAAACAGCCATGCCTATCACAGTAAATCTCGATTACACGCCCACACCCAAGCAGGCATTATTTCACAAAAGCAATGCGGACGAGCTTCTCTACGGAGGCGCGGCAGGCGGCGGCAAATCAAAGGCGTGCGTTATGGAAGCTCTGCTGCTTTGTCTGAAAAATCCGGGGACACACGCATATCTGTTCAGAAGAAGCTATCCCGAGCTGAGAGACACGCTCATTGCCGAAGCTTTGCGCTCAATACCGAATGTCCTCGGAAAATACAGCGATTCGAAGCACGATTTTGTATTGAAGAACGGCAGTGCTCTTCATTTTCGCTACTGCGCAGGCTTAAACGATGTAACAAGATACCAGGGTGTTGAAATACATTGGCTTTTTATTGACGAGCTTACGCATTTTGAAAAAGGCGTTTACGATTATCTTAAAACACGTCTGCGCGCGCCTGCAAGGCTCTCGATAAAGCCCCTCGTAAGATGTACGTCAAATCCCGGCGGCATAGGTCACGGCTGGGTCAAAGCGTTATTCATTGACGGCATAGAGCCGTTTAAAATATCCGAGCGCCGCATATACAGCTCTGTCCTCTCAAAAGAAGAAATACGCACAATACAGTACATCCCCGCTTATGCCTCTGACAATCCGCACATAACATCAGATTACATATTCGAGCTCGAACAAAAACCCGAAAAGCTACGTAAAGCGCTTTTACTCGGTCAGTGGGATGCGTTTGAAGGACAGGTTTTCACCGAGTGGACCGACGACCCGAACAGATACGCACTGCGCACATATACTCACGTTATTGCGCCGTTTGACATTCCGGCATCATGGCGTCGGTACAGAAGCTTTGACTTCGGTTTTTCCAAGCCTTTCTCCGTAGGTTGGTGGGCTCTTGATAATGACAACCGTCTGTACAGATACAGAGAATATTACGGCTGTACGGGAGTTCCGAACGAGGGAATAAAAATACCTCCAAAGGATATTGCCGAAGAAATAGCTCTCATAGAGCGCGAAAACAACGAAACCGACGTAATAGGCATAGCCGACCCGTCAATATTCGAGGAGAGCCGCGGCGAAAGCATTGCAAGGCAAATGGAACGTGCCGGAGTATATTTTTCAAAAGGCGACAATACGCGCATTGCCGGTAAAATGCAGGTCCATTACAGACTCAAGTTTGACGAAAACGGCATTCCCATGATGTACGTTTTCAATACCTGCAAGCATTTTATACGCACAATGCCGAATCTTGTGTACAGCAGCAGTAACTCCGAGGATATTGACACAAACTGCGAGGACCATATATACGATGAGACGCGCTATATGTTTATGGAGTACCCGATTGCTTCAAAGAAAGCGCCTTCCACACCACATCCCAAAGCATACGATCCGTTATCGGATTAAATATTAACATAAAAGGAGAAAATAATGGATATTCGACAAAAAAACGCTCTTGAAGAAGCATTTGCCGAGGAAAGCGACAGCCTGTTCAGGAATTATTACGAAAGAACCAAAAGTTTCAGGCAGAAATGTACGGAAAACGAAAATTTTTGGAGCTCAAATCACTGGCACGGGAAACAGCAGAATCCAAACGAGCCGTACCCGAGCGTACCTGCTCTGTTCAGCGCCATCGAAAACGTACACGCGGAAATAATGGATAATTATCCCGAAGCAGTTCTTCTTCCCTGTACAAGCAGTGATGAAAAGCTTGCCGGCGTGCTTGAAAGCATTGTCAAATCTGTGCTCGAAAGAGGCAGCTTCGTAAAAAAATACCGACGCGAAATGCTACGGCTGCTCAAGCACGGTGCGTGCTGTTTTTCTGTAATATGGAACAGCTCGCTTTACGGCGGATACGGAGATATAGATATTGTTCCGTGGGACATAAGATATTTCTTGTGGGACCCCTCATACGACAATATTCAGGACGGCAAAAGCGTATTCAAATTCAGTTTCCATGACCGTTCATGGTTTAAAGACCACTATCCCGAAAAGTACGACCGCATGAGAGAGAGTGCATGGCACTCCGAAATAGAGCGTTGCAATGACTACACACATGACAACGCCGATTCGAACGATATAATGCTTATTGAGCGCTGGTATAAAAAATACAATCCCGCAACAGGCAGATATACCGTTCAAATGGCAAAGCTTGCAGGCGGAGTTGTTCTGGAATGGAGCGAATACGACCCCATTCTCAGTGAAAACGGAGTGTATACAGACGGGCTGTATCCGTTTGTGGTCATACCGCTTTACGAGCTTGAAGATACGCCCGTCGGCATGGGCATGGTTGATATTTTCCGTTCGGAGCAGGAATACATAGATATGCTCGACAGGATAATTCTGAAAAACGCAATGATGTCAGGCAAGCTCAGACTGCTTAAGGACAACAGATGCAATATTCCCAAGGAAAAGCTCGCCGATTGGGACGAGGATGTGCTCGAAGGCTCAGACATAAGCGAAAGAAGCATAAGGTGGTTCCAGCCGGCGCCCATATCTCCCATGATTCAGGAGCACCTTGAATTCAAGATAAGTATGCTTAAGAAGGATTCGGGACAAACAGAGCTTGCACGCGGCGAAAGCTCATCATCCGTCACAGCCGCAAGCGCAATACTCGCACTCCAGAACGCCGCAAGCAAACGCACAAGGAACATCGTCGGCAGAATTTATGACAGATACACCGAAATAGTGCGGATGATACTCGCAAGAATATCGCAGTTTTACGACAATACACGTTCTGTTAGAATCGCGGGAGCAGACGGGATTCATATGGAATATTTTGATCCGACGGCTTTTGATAAGTTTTCTTTTTACGATTTTGACGTAAAGGTCCATGCGCAAAAGAAAAATCCGTATGAAATCATATACAATAACGATATTGCACGCGAATTAAAAGAACTCGGCGTGATAGACAACGAGGAAATGATTGACCTGATGAGCTTTGAAGGAAAAGATTTATTGAAGGCAAAGCTTGAACAGAAAAAAACTCAACAAAAAGGCTGATAAGCCATAAAACAGAAAGGAAATATAATTATGAAAAACATCAACACAACAGAAAACCTGTCAAAGCGTCTTACTGATTCTGAAATTGACGCCGGAATATCACAAATCGCCGAATTGCTCGGCAACTGCAAAAAATATACAGTTTGCCTGCCTCTTATCGATGGAAAACCGTCCACAGCGGAAGTATGCTATAACGGCTATGTAATTAGAATCAAGTGCGGAGTCAGCGTGGAATTGCCCGAACCGATATATATGCTCCTCAGACACTCCGGCAGACTGAACGTCTGATATTAACAAAGACCAAGCGAATATGCCGTTTTTGACGGATAAAAAAGCATATCACGATGAAAGGAGAGCTTTTGCTCAAAAATGCAAAAGCATCATAAAATATGAACGTATATAATCTTGATACGCTGTCGCTTCAATACATAAGACGCCCCATAGACGATGACGCCAGAACAGAGCTTTCCGCTTTTTTCACAGTCGCTTACAACGAGATTTACAGGCGTATTATGAGTGAAGCATACAGAATCACATTTACCGAAAACGTTCAGCTTGACAACAACAAGAGTTTTTCGTCAGGCAGTCTTTCAAAAAGACTTATCACCATAAAAAACATACGAACGCCTCAAAATGAAAAGCTGCTATGGGAGAGAGGCACCGAGAACAATATTAACGTGCATACAGCAGCATCAACTGTCATTGTTACATATTGCTATATGCCCGGGCTGCTGCAAAACAGCACGCCTACAACGCCTCCCGAATCTGCCGCTCCCTCAAATACGCCCGTAATACCCGAGGAATATCACAACATATTCTCTCTTTGGGCTGCATACAGGTATCTGCATTCAAGACGCAAGTTTGAGGACTCAAACTATTATTACGAAATGGCAATGGAGCTTTTTATGAAGCTGTCAAACGATTTTGGCGAAAAAACAAGGCTGAAAGTAAATTATATGAACTGATTACAGACTAAGCGGGAGCTTTCTCAAGAGTTCCCGCTTATTAAAATTTTATATAGATATATATGAATATATTTTAACTGTTATAAATCGATCTTGTATTATATTGAAATTTGTAAATATATTCTCGTCACAAAATGACGATATTGTCCGTATTGCGTTTTGATTTCTTTTTTGTCAAAAATGCTTTTTTCTCGCTGTCCGACATTGTGCATTCAGCCAGCATATCGAAAGCCATATCTCTGCCTGCCTCCGAAATGGAATAATACATTCTTCTGCCGTCCTTTCTTTCGTTGACAACGCCCGATTCACACAGTATCTTCATATGATGCGACAATGTAGGCTGACTTATATCAAGCTCCTTGAGAATACTGTCCGCATATTTTTCTCCGTCAATGAGCATTTCCAATATCTTTATACGATTTTCATCTGCAAAGGCCTTAAATATCCTTTCCGCCTGAGAATATTTATTTTCCATATTCAGCATTCCTTTCGTTATTCATAAAAGCAGTATTCCCTTGCCGCCACCTACAATAAATAGAATACCGTCTATATATAATTATATTACATCGTGGCGAATATGTCAAGCAAAAAATAAAACCAATTATATTTACATTTATAAATATAATCGGTTCGTGTAAAATTTTATATTGTGCAATTACACTTCTGTCTCGTACCCGTCATATGCAACAGTCAATGAATAGCTCTTTTCTTCCGCCTGAAGTCGGGCAAGAGCACATTCATTTCGCGGTGCAACATGAGAAATAATTATTCTGTTTGTAAGGCACCTCTCAAATACATCCTTTGCTTCTTCAAAAGACACATGAGCACCCTCACCTACTATTGCATCACATTCACGCTCAAAGCATACTTTCGGCGTATCGTTTGCGTAGCCTGCAATATCGCCCGTGAATACAACTCTTTTGTTTTCAGCCTCAAGCATAAACGCATATGTGTTGCCGTTGCCGTGTTTTGTAGGCATTGCCGTGACCTTCACAGTGCCGTCATCATATATTGCGCCTTCTTTGTAAACTCTGAAGTCAAGAGCTCTTGTGTTGTTGCCGTTTGCCGCATTATTCCATAATTTCAGTGCGTCAACACCTATTTGCTCCGGCAAAAGCATTGCAGTATTCACATCCTTGTAATACCATGAAATGAGATCCACAAATTCGGGCAGACCGTTAGTATGATCCCCGTGAAGATGCGTTATAAAAATAGCCTTCAAGTCGCAAAGCGGAATATCTCTTCGTATCAGCATATTTACAAACGGCGCGCCTGCATCCATCAAATATTTTCTGCCGTTTATATCTATCATCGTACACGAGCAATATCTGTCCTTTTCGGGCAGACCGTGGCTTGTTCCCAAAAACGTCAGCTTCATAATCAAGCTTCATCCTTTCTGCAAATAGATTTCGCGTTAATACTCAAATTCTCCCGTATAAATCAGGTGTGCATCGCCCGCAAGAGTGATTCTTTCGTCCGTATAGTTGACAATAAGGTCTCCGCCGTTCACTTTTACGGTAATGTCTTTACCCTTCTTACAAAATCCGTTTTCCACAGCCGCAACCACCGCCGCACACGCGCCCGTACCGCAGGCAATTGTTTCCCCGTTGCCTCTTTCGTACACGCGCATACGAATTGTCGAAGCGTTAACAACTCTTATGAACTCCGTATTAATCCTCTGCGGAAATATTTCGGCGTTTTCAAAATACGGACCGATTCTGTCAATATCAAGCGTATCAACATTGTCCTCGAACAAAACGCAGTGAGGATTTCCAATTGAACAGCACGTTATCCTGTGTTCGGTTGAATTGATATTCACGGGATAATCTATAATTTTCTGTTCCTTGAGAAGTGTGGGCAGGCTTGCCGATGACAAATCGGCTTTTCCCATGTTTACTGTAACATACGTCACCTTGCCGTTGCGTGTGTAGAGCGTCAGTTCCTTTATGCCGCTGTCGGTTTCAACGGTAATGTTGTCTTTGGAAACAATGCCGTTATCAAAAGCATATTTTCCGACGCATCTTATAGCATTGCCTGCCATTTTGCCCTTGGAGCCGTCCTTATTGTATATGTGCATCTTTATGTCCGCAACATCGGAGTTTTCCATTAAAACAATTCCGCAGCCGCCTATGCCGTAATTTCTGTCGCACAGAGTAATGCAAAGCGATTCGGGGCACGTAATTCCGTTGTCAAAATTTTCAACAAAAATATAGTCGTTGCCTGTCCCCTCCATTTTTGCAAATCTGAATTTTCTCCTCTCGGTCCTCATGTTATTTATATCGACAAGCTCCGTATTCTGCTGATTATAACGGCTTGCGATAATATCCGCAAGAGCATTCGCCGTATCAAGCGACGTGAGGCACACAATTCCGAGCTGAAGAGCTTTTCTGTGGAGCTTTATATAATCGTCAAGCGTTCTGTCAAAAAGCGCGCCCGTATAAACTATATAGCTTATTTTGCCCGTCTCAAGAAGTGCAAAAAGCTTATCGGCTTCCGTCATTCCGCCCACGTGAACAGTCTTGATTCCGAGGCTTTCTATTGCAAGCGTCGTATCATGAGTTGCATATATCTCCATTCCTATATCATTAAGCTTTTTTGCGAGCGATATGATTTCCGGGAGATCGTGATTGTCAACGGATATGAATACGCCGTTTCGCTGTGACACGTGCTGCAATACGAATCCTGCCGACGTCAAGCCCTTAAACAGCGCTTCGTTCAATGTTTTGCCTATTCCGAGAACCTCGCCCGTCGATTTCATCTCTGGTCCCAAATAAGAATTCACGTCTGTAAGCTTTTCAAATGAGAATACAGGCACCTTTACCGCAAAATACGGCGGTATTCTGTAAAGTCCGCTTCCGTAGCCGAGCGACAAAAGGCTTTCTCCCGTCATTACTCTTGAAGCAATATCGACCATGGGCACGCCCGTCACCTTGCTTATATACGGAATGGTTCTCGATGCACGCGGATTTACCTCTATAACATAAAGCTCGTTATTGTATATGAGATACTGAATATTGACAAGCCCTTTTGTTCCGAGCGAAAGCGCAAGCTTAGTTGAGCAATCGACTATTTTTTGAGTCATCTTGTCGTTTATTCCGTACGGCGGATATACCGCAATAGAGTCTCCGCTGTGAACCCCGGCTCTCTCGATGTGTTGCATTATTCCCGGTATGAGCACGTCCTTTCCGTCCGAAATAACGTCCACCTCAACCTCGCTTCCGGGCATATATTTATCCACAAGGACCGGATTTTCTATTCCCGCCGCCAAAATACGCTTCATGTAACGTTCTACTTCTGCGTCGTTATGAGTTATCTGCATATTCTGTCCACCGATGACGTAGGACGGTCTGAGAAGCACAGGATATCCGAGCGTATGGCCTGCATCGATCGCCTCGCTCAAAGAAAGCACGCTTGTGCCCTTGGGACGCTTTATCGAGAATTTTTCGAGCAACGCATCGAATTTTTCTCTGTCCTCTGCCGTATCTATTCCCTGAGCCGACGTTCCGAGAATCCTTATATTGTTGTCGTCGAGGAATTTTGTAAGTTTTATTGCCGTTTGTCCTCCGAATGCCACAACAACGCCTATCGGATTTTCCACTTTGATTATATTCATTACATCCTCAGGCGTAAGAGGCTCAAAATAAAGTCTGTCGGCAGTATCGTAATCTGTCGATACCGTTTCCGGATTGTTATTGACTATTACAACATCGTATCCGAGCTTTTTCAGCGTCCATACGCAATGCACAGAGGAATAATCAAACTCTATGCCCTGACCTATTCTTATAGGACCCGAACCAAGCACCATTATTACAGGCTTGCCTGATCTTGCAAAGCTCCTTGCTTCGCAGAAAGAATCATACGTCGAGTAAAAATACGGAGTCTGAGCGTCAAATTCAGCGCCGCACGTATCTACCATTTTATATGACGCACAAATATCAAAATCAAGCTCTTTTCCGCTTATTTTCTTTATTGCTCGGTCAGTGTAGCCGTACTTCTTTGCTTTAATATAAAGCTCCTTGCTCATGGGAGAGCATTCAAGCTCGTATTCAAAATCGGCAAGTTTCTTCAATTTTGAAATGAAAAATCTGTCTATCTTTGTTATGTTAAAAATCTCGTCTACCGAAATTCCTGCCTTTAACGCCTCAAAAATCGTGAAAATACGTCTGTCGTCCATTCTTGCAAGACGTTCCCTCACGGGCGAATCGTCAAGAGGCTTTGCATTCAGTGTATCAAGAGATATTTCCGCACCACGCACGGCTTTCATTATTCCCGATTCAAAGCTTTCGGCTATCGCCATTACTTCGCCCGTCGCCTTCATTTGTGTGCCGAGCTTGCGGCTTGAGCCTGCAAATTTATCAAAAGGCCATTTTGGGAATTTCACGACAACATAATCGAGCGCAGGCTCAAAGCAGGCACAGGTTTTCCCCGTAATGTCGTTTGTTATCTCGTCCAATGTATAACCGAGCGCAATTTTTGTTGTGATTTTTGCTATCGGATAGCCCGTTGCCTTGCTTGCAAGCGCAGAAGAGCGCGAAACACGCGGATTGACTTCTATTACCGCGTATTCAAAGCTGTTCGGATTCAGTGCGAATTGACAGTTACAGCCTCCGACAATGCCCAGAGCAGTAATTATATTAAGTGACGCACTCCTCAACATCTGATATTCCTTATCGGAAAGCGTCAGCGCAGGTGCAACAACAATGCTGTCTCCCGTATGAATGCCGACAGGGTCAAAGTTTTCCATAGAGCATACGGCTATCACGTTTCCCGCACTGTCGCGCATAGTCTCAAACTCTATCTCTTTCCAGCCGAAAATATACTTTTCAACGAGAATCTGGCTTATAGGCGACGCCTCAAGCCCCGTATGCGCTATCAAACGGAGTTCTTCCTCATTTTCGGCAACTCCACCGCCTGCACCACCCAATGTAAACGCAGGACGAACTATTACGGGATAGCCTATTCTTGCCGCAACATCAAGCGCTGTTTTTACGTCATTTGCAATATCGGATGGTATAACAGGCTCGCCTATCGACTGCATGGTATCCTTAAAAAGCTGTCTGTCCTCAGCCTTATCTATCGCATCAACATTCGTTCCTATAAGGCGAACATTATTTTCCTTAAGAAAGCCCTCTTTGTCAAGCTGCATCGCAAGCGTAAGACCCGTTTGTCCGCCGAGACCCGCAAGCAGTGAATCTGGCTTTTCTTTTTCAATTATACGCTTCACAGTTTCAAGCGTGAGCGGTTCAAGATAAATCTCGTCCGCCAAAGCCTTATCTGTCATTATTGTCGCAGGGTTGGAATTAACAAGCACAACATTTACGCCCGCTTCCTTCAAAACGCGGCACGCCTGAGCCCCTGCATAATCAAATTCGGCAGCCTGCCCTATAACAATAGGTCCTGAGCCTATAACAAGCACCTTTTTTATGGATTTATTCAGCGGCATATTATTTTCCTCCCTTGCGGTTCCTCATCATAGCTGTAAATTCATCAAACAAAAACGACGTATCCTTTGGTCCCGAGCACGCCTCAGGATGAAATTGCACCGAAAAAGCGTCTTTACCCGTATAATTTATGCCCTCGCAGGTACCGTCGTTGGCATTTGCAAAGCGAACCTCGCCCGTTTTCAGGCTGTCGGACACAACCGCATATCCGTGGTTCTGGCTTGTAATATACGTTCTCGTGCCGTTTACTTCCTTAACAGGCTGATTTGTACCTCTGTGACCGTATTTTAATTTGACCGTTTTTCCGCCGCAGGCAAGCGCCAAAAGCTGATGCCCCAAGCAAATTCCGAAAATCGGCACTTTGCCAAACAGCTTTTCAAGCTCCTTTATACATTCCGTATTTTCGGCAGGGTCGCCCGGACCATTTGAAAGCATAACGCCGTCCGGATTCATTGAAAGAATCGTATCTGCGCTTGTGTATGACGGAACAACCGTCACGTTGCATCCGCGTTTGCAAAGCTCGCGGATTATATTCTTCTTTGCGCCGTAGTCAATGAGCACAACATTATATTGCGGCATACCGAGAGCAGGATATTCCGATATAAAATTGCACGTAACGCTTTTTACGGCATTTACTATTGTGTAAGCCTTTATATTGCCTGTATCATCGGGAATTTTATCACACAAGCAGGCATTCATAACGCCGTGTTCACGGATAATCCTCGTCACCTGTCTCGTATCTATGCCGTAAATCCCGGGAATCCCCTTATCTTTCAGGAATTTGTCAACGTCGTACATACATCTGAAATTGGAAGGTGTCTCGCACCATTCCCTCACAACGTAGCCCTTGACACTGCATTCGCCCTCAAAATCATCTTCAATTATACCGTAATTGCCTATCATAGGGAAAGTCTGGAGAACTATCTGACCGTAATAGCTCGGATCTGTGAGCGTTTCTATATATCCGCACATTCCCGTTGTGAAAACCAATTCTCCGACACATTCAGAATCGGCGCCGAAAGCATAGCCTTCAAACGCCGTATTATCTTCAAGAATCAAATATCTTTTCTTCATAAAGTTGCCGCCATTACCGCTTTAATCGTGTGCATACGATTTTCAGCCTCGTCAAACACTATGGATCTGTCGCTTTCAAACACTTCATTTGTCACTTCCATGCTGTCTCTGCCGAATTTCTCGCACATTTTCTTTCCTATTTCGGTCTTCATATCATGATACGAGGGCAGACAGTGCATGAACACGGCATTTTCGCCTGCTTTTGCCATTATATCGGAGTTGACCTGATATTTTTCAAGGTCATTTATTCTCTCCTCCCATATTTCGGCAGGCTCACCCATAGATACCCATATATCCGTATATATAACGTCGGCATTTTTAACTGCCTTTTCGGGATCGCTTTCAAACTTGAGCGTGGCGCCGCTTTCAAGTGCGAGCTGCTCGCATATTTCAATCAGCCCCGGATCCGGAAAATACTTTTTCGGCGCGCAGGCTGTAAAGTTAAGTCCCATTTTTGCGCACCCGACCATGAGCGAATTTCCCATATTGAATCTCGCATCGCCCATGTAAACAAAATTAATGCCGCGAAGCTTTCCGAAATGCTCTTTTATCGTAAGGAAATCCGCAAGTATCTGCGTCGGATGAAATTCATCCGTAAGTCCGTTCCAGACAGGCACTCCTGCATACTCCGCAAGCTCCTCGACAATTTCCTGTCCGTAGCCTCTGTATTCTATTCCGTCAAACATTCTTCCGAGTACACGTGCCGTATCTGCAATACTTTCCTTTTTTCCTATCTGAGAACCCGTCGGGTCGAGATATGTCACGCCCATTCCGAGATCTCTTGCCGCCACTTCAAAAGCGCATCTTGTACGTGTGCTCGTCTTTTCAAAAATAAGAGCAATATTTTTGCCTTCATGAATTCTGTGCGGTATTCCCGACTTTTTCTTTGCTTTCAGGTCAGCTGCCAGATCTATAAGATATTCTATTTCCTCGCTTGTAAAGTCGAGAAGTTTCAAAAAATTTCTTCCTTTGAGCTCCATATCCCGTCTCCTTTTCGTATTGTTTCAATTTTTTAATTTTTGCAAGCTTTTTTTATCACTTCAAGTGCCGCTTTGAGCTGTTCAAATTCAATGTTGAGCGGTGGAAGAAGCCGAACCTTATTCTTTGCCTTTATCACAAGAACGCCGTTTTCCATACAGCTCGATATTACATCCAAAGCGGGCTTTTTTGTCTCAATGCCTATCATGAGACCTAACCCCGTAACGCTCAAAACGCCCTCAGCGCCCTCAAGCGTATCGAATATGAGCTTTGACTTTGCCTGCACCTCATCAAGAAGTTCATCCGTAATTCTCGAGAGAATATTCAGCGCACCTGCGCATACAACAGGGTTTCCGCCAAACGTCGAGCCGTGATCTCCTGCACCGTATATATCCTTAACCTTATCCCCAAGCATTGCAACGCCTATCGGCAATCCGCCGCCAAGCCCCTTTGCAGTCGTCACAATATCGGGCGTGACAGGATAATTCATATAGCCGTAAAGCTTGCCTGTTCTGCCGTTACCCGTCTGCACCTCGTCGGCAATAAGGAGAATATCCTCTTTTTTTGCTATTTCCGAAAGAGCTTCGACAAAATCCTTTGTAAGCGGATTTACTCCACCCTCGCCCTGCACGACCTCAAACATTATTGCCGCAATTTTATTTTCGGCAATCTTTGCCTTGACGTCATCTATGTCGTTTGCATTCGCATAAACAAAGCCTTCCGTGAGCGGCAGGAACTGTTCATGAAAAACGTCTTGTCCTGTTGCCGCAAGAGTTGTTATGGTTCTTCCGTGAAAGCTGTTTTTAAGCGTAATTATCGTGTAAGTGTCTTTACCTTTTTTAAGCGCGGCATATTTTCTTGCCGCCTTTATTGCACATTCGTTTGCCTCCGCTCCCGAATTTGCAAAGAACACCTTCTTCATGCCCGTGCGCTTACACAGCTCCTTTGCAAGCATTACGCACGGCTTCGTATAGTAAAGATTTGATGTGTGCTGAAACAAATTAAGCTGTTTTGTTACAGCGCTTATCCACTCATCATCTGCCATTCCGAACGTATTCACGGCAATTCCGCTTGCAAGATCAATATATGTCCTTCCGTCTGCGCCTACAAGCTCGGCACCCTTGCCTGATACGATCTCAAGCGGAAAGCGCGCGTAAGTATTTGCAATATAAGTTTTATCGTCGCAAAATATATCCATATGCCGACAGCCTCTCCTTTCCGGCATTTACAACATATTCAATCGGCAGTAATACCGACAAAGCCAAAAGAATTTTGCTTATTCTTTGACAAACATAGTTCCAATACCTTCATCAGTGAGCGTTTCTATGAGGATCGCATGAGGTATCGTTCCGTCTATTATGAAAACCTGTCTTACTCCCCACGAAATTGCATTGACACAGCATTCCACTTTCGGGAGCATACCTCCGGATATTATTCCGTTTTCAATAAGCCCCGGAGCCTCGGCAACGGTAATTTTCGGTATGAGCGTTGACGGGTCATTCTTATCCTTAAGGATTCCGCTTATGTCCGTCATTGAAATAAGGCTCTCCGCATGAAGCTCGCCTGCGATTTTAGCGGCAGCCGTATCTGCGTTTATATTGTAAATATTTCCTTCATCATCACAGCCGACCGTCGAAACAACCGGAATATACCCCTTATCAATAACGTCAAAAATGGGCTGTACATCAACGTGTGTGATATCGCCTACAAAGCCGAGTCTTTCGTCCTTGACCTTTGCCTGTATCATATGGCCGTCCACACCCGAAAGCCCTATTGCTCTGCCGCCCTTGTTTTCTATGAGGTTTACAAGACTTTTGTTTATTTTTCCCGCAAGAACCATTTGGACAATATCAACAGTCTCTCTGTCCGTAACTCTGAGTCCGTCCACAAATTTGCTTTCCTTGCCGATTTTTTTGAGCATATCCGTTATTTCGGGTCCGCCGCCGTGTACAAGCACAACCTTAACGCCTATCAGAGAAAGAAGCACTATGTCCCGCATAACGGAATCCTTAAGCTCCTCGTTTATCATTGCGTTGCCGCCGTATTTTATCACTATGATTTTGCCCGAATATTTTTGTATATAAGGAAGCGCATGAACAAGTATCCTTGCACGATCCGCATTTGAAGTTTCCATAAATAATTTCCTTTCTTGATTACGTGCGGTAATCCCCGTTGATTTTTACATAGTCATACGTAAGGTCACAGCCCCACGCAACAGCACACTCTGCCCCGTCGTTCAGATCGATTATAATGTTTATTTCATTTTCAAGCAATATTTTCTTTGCTTCATCTTCCGAAAAGTCAACTCCTGCGCCGTTTTTGCACACAAGAACGCTTCCTGCGGATGATTCAAAGCTTACATCTATTTTATTAACATCGACATCAGCTCCGCTGTAACCTATTGCGCAAAGCACACGTCCCCAATTTGCGTCTGCTCCGAACATAGCCGCCTTTGTGAGCGACGAGCATATAACGCTTTTTGCGACTGTTTTTTTGCTTTTCGCTCCGTAAACCCTGCATTCAAGAAGCTTTGTTGCGCCCTCTCCGTCACCGGCAATGCAACGGCAAAGATATACCGTAACAGTATTCAGCGCTTTCATGAACTCATCAAAAGCATTGCCGTCATCTGTTATTTCCTTGTTTCCTGCCATGCCGTTTGCCAGCACCGTCACCATATCGTTGGTAGAAGTATCTCCGTCAACGCTCACCATATTGAACGTATTCTTTATGTCGCTTGAAAGTGCTTTTTGAAGCATAGCCGATGATATTTTGCAGTCCGTCGTGATAAACACGAGCATAGTCGCCATATTCGGATGTATCATGCCCGAGCCTTTTGCAATGCCGCCTATTCTGCATTCAACACCGTCAATATCAAACGAAACGGCAATTTGTTTGAGTCTCGTGTCCGTCGTCATTATGCCCTCTGCCGCCGCCTCACTGTTATTTCCTAGCGACTTTACGAGTTCGGGCATACCTGCCGCAATAGGCGCAATATCAAGCGGCTGACCTATAACGCCCGTCGACGCCACAACAATGTCATTTTCATCTATATTCAATTCTTTTGCGGCAAGCTTGCACATATCATTTGCAATTTCGATTCCGTTTGCATTGCAGGTATTTGCATTACCGCTGTTACAAATTATTGCCTGAGCTTTACCGTTTGATATATGCTCTTTTGTTACAATAAGCGGCGCCCCCTTTACAAGGTTTGTTGTATATACCGAAGCCGCATTTGCTTTTACCTGGCTGTATATAAGAGACAGATCCTTTTTCCCTTTATTCTTGCGAATACCGCAATGGATTCCTGCTGCCGAAAATCCTTTTGCTGCACATACACCGCCGTTGATCGTTTTCATAATTACTCCGTTTCTTTTTTGTATATTCAAAAACTTAAAACGCGAATCTGCCTGCCCTCAAAAGCACGCAGATTCACATACAAATTTTACTTTTCTATTCTGTGACCACGCTATCGCACTCAAAAAATTTCTCACAATTCGAGGCACTTTGTTTTCTCGGCGCCTATTGCTATATTGAGGCATTCAACAGCCGCACCCGACGCACCCTTGCCGAGATTGTCGTATCTTGCGATAAGAAGTATTCTGTCCTCATTTCCGCAAACACTTATTTCCATTGAGTCTTTGCCCGTAAGCTTCGCCGCCGACATGAATCCGTCCTCATCCGACGCTTCCGAAAAGCTTACGATATTGCCGTTATATTTTGTGCTGTATGCTTTTTTAATATCGTCAATGCTCTTGCCTTTGTTGAGATTTTTTGCAAACAGCGGAACCGTAACTTCCATTCCGCTGTAAAAATCAGCAACTATAGGGCAAAATACAGGCTCATTGTTTATACCGGAAACAGCCTTCATCTCTTTTAAGTGCTTATGCTTTTGCGTAATGCCGTATTGTCTCGGTGCGCCGAGCAGAAAATCTCTGTCCTCGCCCTCATATTGAGCAATCATTTTCTTGCCGCCGCCGCTGTAACCCGTTATCGAATGGCATACAAGCAATGTATCGGGAGAAATAATTCCGCTTTCCACAAGAGGATAAACAAGTGCAATAAATCCGCTTGCATGACAGCCGGGTACTGCGATTCTGTTTGATTTTTTTATCTTTTTTTCAAAATCAGCCGACAATTCCGGGAAACCGTACGCCCAGCCCGATTCGGTTCTGTGCGCTGTCGAAGTATCTATAATGACAACGTTCGGATTTTCCACGAACGATACGGCTTCTCTTGCCGCATCGTCAGGCAGGCACAAAAATGCCGCATCGGCACTGTTTATCGCCCTTTTTCTCGCCTCGGGGAGCTTTCTTTCCTCTTCGGAAAGAGAAATCAATTCAATATCATCTCTGTTTGCAAGGCGATCGTATATTCTGAGCCCCGTCGTACCGGCTTTTCCGTCAATAAATATTTTTTTCATTATTCAAAAACTCCGTCACAAAATTAATCTGCTTGTCCACCGACTCGTAGCCTGTGCCGCCCTCGGAAATTCTCTTTGCCACGCACGTCTGGAGGCTTATTGCGTCGTATAAATCGTCATCAAAAAGCTCTGAGTACTTTTTATAATCATCTATTTTCATGCTATCGAGAACTTCTCCGCATTTTATACATTCCGAGACTATCTGCCCTACAATTTTATACGCCGTTCTGAAAGGCAAGCCCTTTCTTACAAGATAATCTGCAAGGTCTGTTGCATTAATAAAGCCTTTCTGTGCCGCCGCATACATATTGCCGGAGTTAACACGCATTGTTTTTATCATAGGTGCAAAAACGCGCAGACATTTTTCAACCGTTTCCAGCGCATCAAATACCGCTTCCTTGTCCTCCTGCATATCCTTATTGTAAGCAAGCGGCAAGCCTTTAAGAAGCGTTAAAAGCGTAATCAGATCGCCGTACACACGTCCCGTTTTGCCTCTCACAAGCTCAGCCATATCCGAATTCTTTTTCTGAGGCATTATCGAAGAGCCTGTTGTATATGCGTCGTCAAGCTCAATAAATTTGAACTCCCAGCTCGACCAGAGAATGATCTCCTCGGAGAATCTTGACAAATGCGTCATTATGAGTGAGTAAGCCGCAAGCAGTTCAACACAGAAATCCCTGTCCGAAACACCGTCCATACTGTTGAGCGTAATGCCGTCAAATCCGAGTGCCTTGGCAGTCATAAGTCTATCTATCGGATAAGTCGTTCCCGCAAGAGCACACGAGCCGAGAGGAGAATAATTCATTCTTGCAACAGCGTCCTTAAGTCTGCCTGTATCGCGTATAAACATCATAGCGTATGCCATCATATGCTGTGCGAATGTGACAGGCTGTGCTCTCTGCAGATGCGTATATCCGGGCATTATCGTATTGCGGTTGGCTTTTGCCTGAGACGTCACCGCTTCGATAAGCTCACAAAGAAGATGCAATATTTCCCTCGTCTCATCTCTTAGGTACATTCTGATGTCGAGAGCCACCTGATCGTTCCTGCTTCTTGCGGTATGGAGCTTTTTGCCCGTATCTCCGATACGCTTTGTAAGCTCCGCCTCAACGAACATATGAATATCCTCTGCATCCTGAGCGATCTCGAGCTTGCCCGACTCAATATCTGACAATATCTCGTCCAAAGCCGAAATTATGGTTTCGCTCTCATCGCGAGTGATAATGCCGCAAGCCGCAAGCATGGTAGCGTGCTGCATTGAGCCCGTAATGTCCTGTTTATACATTTTAGAATCGAAATGAATGGAAGAATTAAAATCATCGGCTTCACGGCTCAATGCGCCTGCCGTTCTTCCTGCCCACATTTTTTCCATTTATATGTTTCACGGAATCGCACAATATGGATTCCTTATCCTCCGAAAGCTTTATAATACGTGTGTCGTATGCGTTATTATTTATTTTTATTCTTTGCGTTTACCTGCGCCTGAACCTTTATCGGCAGACCGTAAAGGTTTATGAAGCCGGCAGAATCCTTCTGGTTATAAACGTGATCCTCACCGAATGTTGCAATCTCCTCGGAATAAAGTGAATAATCACTCCATGCACCTGCTTTTATCATGTTGCCCTTGTAAAGCTTAATCTTGACTTTACCCGTAACATTTTCCTGAGTCTTATCTACAAATGCCGAAAGTGCTTCGCGAAGAGGTGTAAACCACTGACCGTTGTAAACAAGCTCTGCAAACGTTATTGCAAGCTCTGCTTTTTTGTGTGCGGTCATCTTATCAAGACACAGCGTTTCAAGGTAGTTATGAGCAAAATAAAGAATTGCGCCTCCCGGGGTTTCATAAACGCCACGGCACTTCATACCTACAAGACGATTTTCAACTATATCGAGAAGTCCTATTCCGTTTTCTCCGCCGAGCTTATTGAGTGCGAGGATTATTTCCTTAGCGCTCATATTCTCTCCGTTCAAAGCAACAGGAACACCCTTTTCAAAATCAAGCGTTACGTAAGTCGGTTTGTCCGGTGCGTCAATAGGCGAAACGCCCATTTCAAGGAATCCCTTCTTCTCGTACATAGGCTCATTGCCTGCGTCCTCAAGGTCAAGTCCCTCATGAGAGAGATGCCAGAGGTTCTTATCCTTTGAATAGTTTGTCTCACGGTTTATCTTAAGCGGAACATTATGCGCTTCGGCATATTCGATTTCTTCCTCACGTGATTTAATGCTCCATTCACGCCACGGAGCAATTATAGGCATATCAGGTGCAAAAGCCTTTATTGCAAGCTCAAAACGAACCTGGTCGTTTCCCTTGCCCGTGCAGCCGTGACAAATTGCATCTGCGCCCTCAGCCTTTGCGATTTCAACTATTCTCTTTGCAATGACAGGACGTGCAAACGACGTTCCGAGCATATACTCTTCATAAAGAGCGCCTGCTTTAACAGTCGGTATAATATAATCATTTACAAATTCATCCGTAAGATCTTCAATATACAGCTTTGAAGCACCCGTCTTAAGCGCTTTCTCTTCAAGTCCCTCAAGCTCATCAGCCTGTCCGACGTTTCCGGATACGGCAATAACCTCGCAGTTGTTGTAGTTTTCCTTAAGCCACGGAATAATTATCGATGTATCAAGACCTCCGGAATATGCCAGCACAACTTTTTTAATATTCTTTTTATCCATATTAATCTCCGTTTCTCATTTTGCCGCAAGACGGCCCGTCATATTGGGCAAAATTATTTTTAATGATTTAATTTGCATAATTATACAACATTAAGCGTTTTTTGTCAATAGGTGCCCCGAAAAGCGTCATATGTTAATTTTTATTGAAGAAATGGGATAAAAATTAAATTTACCCGACTGTGTGGCGCACAATCGGGTAAAAAAATTTTATTTATTTTGTTGCATAAAAATTTAAATTTAGGTTCAAAAGCGCATAAATAACTAATAATTATTCATCGCATACTTACAGATTCGAATATCCCTCAAGATAAGCATCGACTTCTTTTGCGCAGGCTCTGCCCTCCGCAATAGCCCACACAACAAGAGACTGACCTCTGTGAGCATCTCCTGCAGTAAATATTTTATCCATATTTGTGGCAAATGAGCCTTGCTTTGAAGCAATATTCGTTCTTGTATCTCTTGCCGTTTTAAATGCTTCCGAAACATATGCCTCGCTTCCCAAAAAGCCTGCCGCAATCAACAGCATATCGGCTTCAATGGTCTCCTCAGTGCCTTCAATCGGGAGCATATTTATTCTGCCTGTCGTCTCGTCCTTTTTAGGTTCGAGCTTCATGATTACAATAGCCTTGAGATTGCCGTTTTCATCGGGAATCAGCTTTTTTACAGTCGTCTGATATATTCTCGGATCGCTTCCGAAGCAAGCAATTGCCTCCTCCTGACCGTAATCCGTTTTCTTGACTCTCGGCCACTGCGGCCACGGATTATTTGCCGCGCGCTTTTCCGGAGGACAAGGCATCATTTCAAGCTGAATAACAGATACAGCGCCCTGACGTATAGCAGTTCCTACGCAGTCATTTCCCGTATCGCCGCCGCCTACTATGACAACCTTTTTGCCCTTTGCGGATTTCTCGCTTTCAGTTCCTGCAAGAACAGCCTTTGTGGAAGCAGTAAGATAATCAACAGCAAAATATACGCCCTTTGAGTCTCTGTTTTCTACCTTTATGTCACGCGGATTCTTTGCACCGCAGCAAAGAACCACAGCATCAAATTTATCCGTAATTTCCTCAGCGCTTACATTTCTGCCAACATCGGCACCCGTAACAAACTCCACGCCCTCAGCTCTCATAATATCGACGCGTCTGTCGATTACTGTTTTTTCGAGCTTCATGTTCGGTATTCCGTACATGAGCAAGCCGCCTATTCTGTCCTCACGCTCGTAAACCGTAACCTCATGTCCGCGTTTGTTGAGCTGGTCCGCAACGGCAAGCCCCGACGGTCCTGAGCCTATTACCGCAACCTTTTTACCCGAACGCACAGCCGGAGGCTTCGGTTCGATGAGATTATTTTTGTATGCGTATTCGATAAGTGCAAGCTCGTTTTCGCGCACTGTTACCGCGTCGCCGTTAAGTCCGCACGTACAAGCCGCCTCGCAAAGTGCCGGACAAACTCTTCCCGTAAATTCGGGGAAATTATTTGTTTTCAAGAGTCTTGAAAGCGCATGACCCCAGCATCCGTTGAATATTTCATCATTCCATTCGGGAATGAGATTGTGCAGTGGGCATCCCGATACCGCACCGCCTATTGACATACCTGCCTGGCAGAACGGCACGCCGCAGTTCATACAGCGCGCGCCCTGCTCCTTACGGGCATTTTCATTCATTTCCTCGTGAAATTCATTATAGTTCTTTATACGTTCAAGAGGCTTGACAGCTTCATTGCCTTTTCTTTCGTATTCCAAAAATCCGCCGATCTTACCCATATCTCTCACCCCTTACTTACCGAATAAAACGCTTCAAGCTCAGCCTGTTCTCTGGTCATTCCCTTTTCTTCCATCTGACCTATTGCAACTATCATTTTGCCGTAATCATTCGGAAGTATCTTCTTAAACATAGGAAGCTTCTCTTCCCAGGCATCAAGTATCTCTTTGCCTCTCTTTGAGCCGGTAGCCTTTACATGTGCTTCTATCATGCTCTTAAGCTCGGCAATATCGTGTTTTTCGGAAACAGTCGTCATTGTAACCATATCCTTGTTGAGTCTGAGATACAAATCATGCTTTTCATCGAGAACATATGCAATTCCGCCGCTCATACCTGCCGCAAAGTTTTTACCTGTACCGCCGAGAACTACCACACGTCCGCCCGTCATGTACTCACAGCCGTGGTCGCCCACGCCTTCAACTACCGCCACAACGCCCGAATTACGTACGCAGAATCTTTCTCCTGCAACGCCGTTTATGTAAGCCTCGCCCGATGTAGCGCCGTACAGAGCAACGTTTCCTATTATGATGTTCTCGCCCGCATCAAATCTGCTCTCTTTCGGAGGATATACTATAAGCTTGCCGCCCGAAAGACCTTTTCCAAAGTGGTCGTTACTGTCGCCCTCAAGCGTTATTGTAAGTCCTTTCGGAATGAACGAGCCGAACGACTGTCCGCCGCCGCCCTTGGCGTGTATCGTAAATGTATCATCAGGAAGAGAATTGCCGAATTTCTTCGTAATTTCAGAGCCGAGTATGGTACCGAATGTACGGTTCGTGCTTGAAACCTCAACTGAAACCGTTTTCTTTGTTCCTTTTTTCATTGCGCTTTCAAATTCCTTGAGCAATACCTTTTCATCGAGCGTATCCTCAAGTTTGAAGTCGTAAATATCCTTCTTTTCAAAGTGAACGGCGTTATGCTTTTCATCTGCGCGGTTAAGTATTCCGTCAAGGTCAACCATTGCCGCACGGTCTGTAACCATTTTTTCACGTACTTTTATAAGGTCCGTACGTCCGACAAGCTCCTCAACCGTTCTGACTCCGAGCTTTGCCATTATCTCTCTTAATTCCTGAGCAATAAAGAGCATAAAGTTCATTACATATTCAGGCTTTCCCGCAAAACGCTCTCTGAGCTTCGGATTCTGCGTTGCAACGCCGACAGGGCACGTGTCGAGATTACATACTCTCATCATTACACAGCCCATAGTTACAAGCGGAGCTGTTGCAAAGCCGAATTCCTCTGCGCCGAGTATCGCCGCAATCGCAACGTCTCTTCCCGTCATAAGCTTGCCATCCGTTTCAAGAATAACTCTCGTGCGGAGTCCGTTTTTGATAAGCGTCTGATGCGCTTCGGCAAGTCCAAGCTCCCACGGCAAGCCTGCATGATGAATTGAGCTTTTCGGTGCAGCACCCGTACCGCCGTCATAGCCTGAAATCAGTATAACCTGTGCGCCCGCCTTTGCAACGCCTGCCGCAATCGTGCCGACTCCTGCTTCGGAAACGAGCTTTACTGAAATTCTCGCGTCTTTATTTGAATTTTTAAGGTCATAAATAAGCTGTGCCAGGTCCTCAATGGAGTAAATATCGTGATGCGGCGGAGGCGAAATGAGCGATACACCCGGTGTTGAATGACGTGTCTTTGCTATCCACGGATAAACCTTTTTACCCGGCAGATGTCCGCCCTCACCCGGCTTTGCACCCTGCGCCATTTTTATCTGAATTTCTTTTGCAGAACACAAATATTCGCTTGTTACACCGAATCTTCCCGATGCAACCTGCTTTATTGCACTGTTTCTTTCGGTTCCGAGGCGCTCCGGTTCTTCACCGCCTTCACCTGAGTTTGATTTTCCGCCGAGTCTGTTCATGGCAATAGCCATGCACTCATGCGCTTCCTTTGAAATAGAGCCGTAAGACATTGCGCCTGTCTTAAAGCGCTTTACTATGCTCTCGGCGCTTTCAACCTCATCAATCGGAATACCGCCGTCCTCTTTGAAAGCAAATTCGAGCAAGCCTCTCAATGTGTGAGGTATGCGCTCATCGTCAACCATAGCCGTATATTCCTTGAATCGCTCATAGCTTCCCGTATGCGTTGCATCGCGCAGAGCTATTATCGTCTGAGGATTGTACATATGGTGTTCCTTATCGTCACCGCTGCGAAGCTTATGCAGACCGCAGCTGTCAAGAGTAGTATCAACACCGAATCCGAGAGGATCAAACGCATGGCTGTGACGGTATTCAACGCCCTCGTCTATCTCCTCAAGGCCTATTCCGCCGACACGGCTTACAGTATTCGTAAAATATTTGTCAATTACGTCCTGACGTATACCTATCGCCTCGAATATCTGCGACGATTGGTAAGATTGGAGCGTCGATACGCCCATTTTTGAAGCTATCTTAACTATTCCGTGCAAAATAGCCGAGTTATAATCTCTTATTGCAGTGTGCGCGTCTTTATCGAGCAAACCAATGTTAATACATTCCTCTATACATTCGTGTGCAAGATACGGTTGTATAGCTCTTGCTCCGTAGCCAAGGAGCATTGCAAAATGATGCACGTCTCTCGGCTCGGCACTCTCGAGAATTATGGATACAGACGTACGCTTCTTTGTTCTGATAAGATGCTGTTCCATTGCCGAAACCGCAAGCAGTGACGGAATTGCAACATGGTTTTCATCCACGCCTCTGTCCGAGAGCACTATAACATTGGCGCCGTCCCTGTATGCCTTATCGCACGCAATGAAAAGTCTGTCGAGTGCCCTTTCAAGAGGAGTATTTTTATAGTAAAGCAGTGAAACCGTTTCAACATGGAAGCCGTCTCTATGCATTGCTTTTATTTTGAGCAGGTCAACGCCTGTAAGTATAGGATTCTGTATCTGCAAAACTGCGCAGTTTTCCGGCTTTTCCTCAAGCAAATTTCCGTCGGAGCCAACGTATACGGTAGTATCCGTGACGCATTCTTCTCTTATTGCATCTATCGGCGGGTTTGTAACCTGTGCAAAAAGCTGTTTGAAGTAATTGAACAACGGCTGATGCTTTTCGGAAAGAACCGCAAGCGGAATATCCGTACCCATTGATGCAATAGGTTCGCCGCCGTTTTTTGCCATTGGAATTATGGCGTCCTTTACATCTTCATAAGTATATCCGAATGCTTTGTAAAGACGGTCTCTGACTGCCTGCGTATGCTCTTCAACTCTTTTGTTCGGTATGGGGAGGTTTTTCAGTTGAACAAGGTTCTGGTCGAGCCATTCACCGTAAGGCTGTCTTGAAGCATAATACTCCTTCAGCTCGTCGTCCGGAATAAGCTTTCCCTTGACAGTATCGATAAGAAGCATTTTGCCCGGGCGCAGACGGTTTTTCTCGATTATATGCTCCTCCGGTATATCAAGCACGCCGACCTCAGAGGAAAGTATGAGTCTGTCATCATCCGTAAGATAATATCTTGACGGGCGCAGACCGTTTCTGTCAAGTATCGCACCCACCTGGTCACCGTCGGAAAACAGTATTGATGCAGGTCCGTCCCACGGCTCCATCATTGTTGCATAATAGCGATAAAGATCCTTCTTCTCGCGCGTTATCTTTTTGTCATTTTTCCATGGCTCCGGAATTGTAATCATCATGGCAAGCGGAAGATCCATTCCGTTCATTGTGAGAAATTCCAATGTATTATCAAGCATTGCCGAATCCGAGCCTGCCTCATTTATAACAGGGAAAATTTTATCCATGTTTTCGCGCATAACAGCTGAGGACATTGTTTCTTCTCTTGCGAGCATTCTGTCGGCATTGCCTCTTATTGTATTTATTTCACCGTTATGGAGAATTACTCTGTTAGGATGCGCTCTTTCCCAGCTTGGAGTTGTATTCGTGGAAAAACGCGAATGAACCATTGCGATTGCCGATTCGTAATTTTCGCTCTGCAAGTCCTTATAGAAGCGGCGCAGTTGCCCTACAAGAAACATTCCCTTATACACTATCGTGCGGCATGAAAGAGATACAACGTATGTATTATCATTACTTTGCTCAAATACACGGCGTGCAATATAAAGCTTTCTGTCAAAAGGCAGACCGCTTTTTACATCCTTCGGGCGTTCAATAAAGCATTGAAGTATATACGGCATACAGTCTCTTGCTCTTTGCCCAAGTATTTCAGGATAAATCGGTACTTCTCTCCAGCCGAGGAATTTCATTCCCTCTTTTTCTACTATAATTTCAAACATCTTCTTCGCTTGGCTGCGTTTGAGCGCATTTTGAGGGAAGAAGAACATTCCGACGCCGTAATCTCTCGCGTTTTTAAGCTCTATTCCTATTTTTGCCGCTTCGGGCTTAAAAAATGAGTGTGATATCTGAAGCATTATTCCAACGCCGTCGCCAGTCTCCCCTGTGGCATCTTTACCGGCTCTATGCTCCAGCTTTTCCACTATTTTAAGCGCATCGTCCACCGTTTTATATGAAGGTCTGCCCTTGATATCCACTACCGCACCTATTCCGCACGCATCGTGTTCAAACGCCGAACGATATAATCCCTGTTGAGTATCCATACAAATTCCTCGCTTTCCATGCACAATAAAGAAAAAAACGCCGTAAAATGAATTTACGACGTCCTTGTCATTTCGTTATATATTGTTTTGCTAATTATACAAAATATTTTGATATTTGTCAAGTACTTTTTTAGCCTGTCCGAGACAAAGCTCATCAACCATCATGCTCTGTCGCTTCAACATTCATTATTACAGCATCGGCAAGCTTTTCAGTCTCCGTCTGCACAGTGCTTCCGTTTGAAGCATACTGTCCCATGAGGTCTGTTACCATAGGATATTCCGCAAGAATATCTATTCCCATATCGTCAAACTCGTGGTAGCCGAATTTGCCCTCGTAAAGCTCCATCTGCTTTCCGCACTCAGGGCATTCTATATAGCTCATATTCTCGACTATTCCGTATACAGGCTTATTCATGAGCTGCATCATCTTGACAGCCTTCGTCACTATCATAGTTACCATACTCTGCGGTACCGCAACACCGATTACGCCCGTAACAGGCATCTGCTGCATTACCGTAAGCGTAACATCGCCTGTTCCCGGCGGCAGGTCCACAACAAGGAAATCAATATCTCCCCATATAACGTCCGTCCAGAACTGCTTTACCGCGCCCGAAATCATAGGTCCTCTCCATACTACCGGCTGAGATTCCTCCTCCATAAAATAGTTCAGAGATATGGTTTTGATACCGTCCGATGTGACAACGGGCAGAATCTCGCCGTCCTCCATGTATGCGTTTTCGCCCGACGTTCCGACAAGCCTCGGAATACTCGGCCCCGTTATGTCCGCGTCAAGCAAGCCCACCTTAAATCCGCGCTTATTAAGCTCCTTTGCAAGCAAAACCGACACTGTCGACTTGCCGACTCCGCCTTTTCCGCTCATAACCGCAATAACGTGCTTCACATGATTCTTCGGGTTGCACTCGATCTCAATTTTACCGCAGCTTGCCTTATCCTTTGAACTGCAATTACCCTTTGACGGGCAATGCTCGCAATCTCCCATAATATTTCTCCATTTCTTTAGTCAAATCAAATTTTATTACAGCCGTACATTTTTCATGAGCGGCAATATATCATTTATTATATGCTTTCTCCACCGTCTCAAGCCAGCATCTTGCCATTATTCCGTGCCCAACATACGTCGGATGAACGCCGTCCCATATAAATTGGTTCACGGGTGGGTATTTTGCTATGTACTCATCAAGAGCATCGGCAAAGCGAACAAACACAGCGCCGTAATCCTTTGCTATTTTCTCTGCAATGGCGCTTCTTTCATGAACATCATCAACAAGGCGCTTATAAAGCTCCGAATCTCCCCATTCCGGCAGTGAGTACCTGAATGGCTGACAAATAATCAGTCTTAAATCCGGCAACTCGCTTAAAACCGTGTCAAGAAGCTTTCTGTACGTCTTGTCAAAGCTTGCAGGCGGCATATCCTTGCCCTTTTTAATATATGCAGAAGCATCGTTTGTACCGTCAAGTATGCTCATTATCGTCGGTTTAAGGTCAATAATATCTTCCTGCATACGTGAATATATGCTCTCAATGGTATCTCCGCTCACACCTCTGTTTATTATCCTCGGTGCGCGCTCAATATTGTCAACGCCCAAAGTCTGCGCAATATAATCCTGATAACCGTGCCCGATAACATGATTCATATCCCACGTGCTGTCAACTCTTCCGCCGTGCGTAATCGAATCACCTTGAAATAAAAGTACATCATCACTTCTTAAATATATCATAATGCCACCTCCGCTTTACATTCTTTATGATGTAGTATAACACATATTAACCTCAAAGTCAAGCAAGCTGAAGGCATAATTTCACACATTATACTCAATAAAAAACCCAACCTTCGCAAAACAGAGGTTGGGCAGAAATTAAAATATTTGTTTCTTACATTATCCGAGAGTTACCTGGAAATAATAAAGTTCAGTATAATTTCTCCAATTCTCGTAATAATTTCCGAACAACAGACAGTCAACAACATCATCCTGTGTTGAATTTCCTCTCGGACAGCTTATGCTGAGTGATGTCAATGTAAACTTACCGAGGTCCTGAACACTTTCGAGTTCCCATTCAGCGCCCATATTGTCAGTTGATCTGTATACTTCTATCTGTGACTTATTCTTATTATCAAGTACAGCCGCAATCATATAGAAAATGCCGTCAGAATTCTGAGCAAGTCTCATAGCATAATTTATCTTAAGGTTATCCGAAAGCTCAAAAGTAATCGGTTCGTTATAAATACATACCGTTCCTTCAAAAATTGCATGACGCATTTGTCTTGAAACGACATCACGATTATTATAGTTTATCATTTTCTCCGTATAAAGCACGTGTAGACGACCGTTGCTGTCTACGTAAGCATCACCGTACTGATTGTTCGAAACGTTAGGTGCAATTCCCTCTGCGCCTCTGCTGTAATCAGCCTCGTGAATCATTACAGCCTCATATTCAGGCTTCGTCATATCCGGAATAACGAAAAGCATAAGCTGATCCCATACATAGTTTGCATATGCAGAACCTGACGTTATGGTGAGATCTACCATTTCAATCGGAATATCTCTTTCCGCAACAAAGTAAACGCCACCGTTTCCGTCAACAAACGGATACAGATAGCAATATCTTACGTCATCAATAGTGATGCAAACATCGCCCTCTGCCCATTCTCTCTTGTCAAGATCAAATGTAAACCATGCAAACATACCCGGGTCATTTCCGCCGGCGTACATAGCATAAAGCTTTCTGTTCTTTGCATCGAGGATCGGCATTGAATATCCGAAGCCGTTTCTGCTTTCTTCGAGAAGCTGCTGTCTTGTCTTGTATTCCTGAACCTCGTCTGTCTCGGCATCGATTATATACAGTGCGAGCCAAGCAGTTTCGGGTCTCGTTCCGCCGTTCGTTTTATCTATCGGAATTGCGGTCACAATAACGTCTCCGTTTGAATCCTGCAAAACATTAACCAAAGCAGCATCCCACGGACACGTGTCGCTGAGCAGTACCTCAACGTTTTTATTTTCATCTATCTTTACAGCATAGAAGAAATATTGATTACCCTCGTCATATGAAACGAATGCAACATATGTTCCGTGGTCTGTTCTGCATATTCTTGTCTGCTGTGCGCCGTGGCCTCCGTTTGCGCCTGTTGTGATTTCTCCGGCAGCCAAAATTCTCATTGCTTCCGAAACAACAGCGTCATTTTCCGGTCTTACAACAGGCTCCGGTGTCGGAAGCGGTGTTGGCGTCGGCTCAGGCGTTGGTGTCGGCTCGGGTGTTGGTGTCGGCGTCGGCTCAGGCGTCGGTGTAGGTTCAGGCGTCGGTGTTTCGTTATTATCTATTATCGGAGACGCGCTTGCGTCCGGTGTCGGAGACGTAGTTCCGGTGTTGCACGCCGACATGAATGACATTACAAATAATACCAATATCACCCATATTATTTTTTTCTTCATACAGTATCACTCCTTTTTCAAAAAAATCGGGAGAAATCAAGTTCTCCCGATTGAGTTCAGAGCAAAAGACTTGAGACATAATCTGATAATCATAGGTAAAAATCAGATTTACTATTACTCTATAAGTTCGATCCGGTAACCATTCTCAGTTGCTCACTGCTCAGCATAAGAACTTTAATTGCTCTTGATTTCTTACTCTGCTACAGATTAATCCGCATCAACAAGAACTATTATGTTGTCAACATTGCAGCCTTGGTTGTACTGGTGGTCTACACCAAAGAATGCGCCCCATGCAAGCCAGCCTGCATATTCATGCTCACTTGTTGCGCTGATTCTCAATATAGAGAAGCTAAACTGCGCGCCCGCTTTGATGTCAGATGCTGACAAGCCAAGGTCTTCCAAGGGAATTGCGATAGCCGCGCTCATGAAGCCGTCCTTAACTGCAACATTATGAGCATATGTCTTACACTTGTCATAGTTTGAACCGATTGTTATAGACGATTTATTTTCATCCAATGTGAAGTATATGTTTTTTGCTTCCGCAGTCATGGATGTGCCTGCGCAGATCTTGAACTGTATGCCGTCGCCTTCCCATGAATCCTCATCGCCTCTCGGGTCTGTATCAGGGCTTACAACCCCAATATAAAGATTCTGTTCATCCCAAACAGCATAAATATCCATTGATGACTCTTCCGGTGTTGCGTTGTGCTGATAAAGAGCCGCATTGAATGAATCCTTGTCAACATGAATTGCCGGATCGCCCCATGATGTTATATCGGAAACATCAACAGCGCCTGAAGCCTTCTCAGCTGCAATTACTGTCGCGCTTTCAGCTGCCTCGTCGGAAAGAACTATTGTGTTGTCAACATTGCAGCCTTGGTTGTACTGGTGGTCTGCACCGAAGAATGCACCCCATGCAAGCCAACCTGCATATTCATGCTCACTTGTTGCGCTGATTCTCAAAATTGAGAAGCTCAGTTTAGCACCTGCCTTAATATCAGATTCTGCCAAGCCAAGGTCAGCCATAGGAATTGCGATAACCGCGCTCATGAAGCCGTCCTTAACTGCAACATTATGCGCATATGTCTTGCACTTATCTTCGTTTGAACCGATTGTAACAGATGTTTTATCTTCACCCAATGTGAAGTAAATATTCTTTGCATCGCCTGTCATTGTTTCGCCGGCACATATCTTGAACTGAATACCATCGCCTTCCCATGAATCTTCATCGCCTCTCGGGTCTGCATCAGGGCTTACAACTCCGATATATATGTATGTTTCATCCCATACAAGATATATGTCCATATCCGAAGATTCCGGGGTAGCATTGTGTCCGTAAAGCGCAGCGTTATATGAATTCCGGTCAACATGAATAGCCGGATTTCCCCATATATTTGCATCAAGAATTCCCGAAAGGTTTGGTCTTCCGTAAATGCGTGACGCATTTACGACGGTTGCCTGTTCAGCGCCGCCGTTAATATATTCATACTTTATTCCGTTATCCTTAGCATACTGTTCTGCATAAGAACCAAATTCACACTTGATTACTGCATCCGGGTTAACAGATTCCATGAGCTTGCTTATGACTTTTACTGTGCTCGGAATAGTAATAGATGTTACACTTGAACCGTCTCCTGCATCCTGGAATGGTCTGCCGGAAATTGCAACTGCGCCCTCAGGAATTACAACATCACCGTAATCATAAATACCTGTAACAATTCCGTTTACCATAGAAACACCTGTTTCAGCGGCATTGTCTTTCTCCCAAGGAGTATTTCTGAATGCACGGTCATCAATTCTTGTAATCTTTGATTCATCTTCAAATATGATTGTTGTACAACCATAAGCATCACGGAATACGTCGTTTTCAAAGAACTCTACTGTTCCCGGAATTGTTACCTTTTCAAGCCAGTTGTCATCCGCAAGACCGCCATCATGTATTCTGCCGAATACATCCCAGCCAATACCAACAACTGTATAACCGTTTATTGTGCTCGGCAATGTGAGTTCGCGAACCTCATCCTTTGACATACCGTCGGGGAGAATAATTGTTCTCAATATTGCTGTTTTTTCATCTTCGCTGATTACCTGGTATTCATAATCAAATTCAACCTGTCCGCCTACAATTTCGTAATTGTAGCCCTTTTCCTTAGCCCAAGCTTCAGCATATGAGCCCTTAACTGTCTTAACTATTGTTGCGGGCTTATCCATTGTTTCGGGATAGCAAATAGCCGAATCATCGATAGATGTTACGGAAGCAGGAATGTAAATCCATTCAACATCCATATCATCTCTAACGAGGTCTTTACCGATGTGCTCAACGCCCTCAGGTATTGTGATTGAAGTAATACCCAAGTATGTGCCTGCATCACTATCAGTATATCTCTGGTATTCCCAAATTCTGTCGCCGACTATTCTTACGCCGTCAGGAATAACAATATCGCCCCAGTCAACGCCATACTGAAGGTTTCCGCCTACTACGAAGTAACCGTTGTTTTTATTAACAGCATTGTTAACATAAGGTATTGTACCGAATACGTTGTCTGAAAATTCGATTTCGTTCGGATCGCCTTCGAAAATTACCTCTTCAATTGCGCCGCAGAAACCAAATGCAAAATACTGAATCTTCTTTACGGAAGCAGGGATCGTAAGCTTCTTAACATAGCAATCCGGTAAGCCTTCGCCACCGCAGAAGCCTATGCTACCCTGATACTTTGACTGACCCATAACATCCCATGAAAGCTCGATAATTGTGTAACCGTCAACTTCGCCCGGGAGCTTGAGCTCTGTGATTGCTTTACGTACCTCGTCTGAAGCTATTTCCGGCCAGCCTAAAAGCTTAATACCGCACAATGTAGCTGTCTTGTTAGCTTCATCTATGTTAGAAATCTCATAACCGATTATGAGATCCTCAACAGGAGGCAGGGAAGGTGTCGGAGTAGGAGTAGGAGTCGGTGTTGCATCCGGTGTCGGTGTTGTTGCATCCGGCGTCGGAGTTGACGCTTCCGGTGTAGGTGTAGATTCCGGCGTTGGTGTCGTTGAATTGCCACATCCAGCAAACAGACAGATTGTCATTGCCAAGACACATAACAACGCTATTAATCTTTTTGTTTTCATAACAAACATCCTTTCTGAAATTATATAACGGACTTAGTCTCTAATCGTCCGATATTAAAGTAAATATATCATACACCTATTTTTATTTTATTCAACACAAAATAATGACCTTTTGAAGCGAATGGTGGATAATAATGATATTATGAAAAAATTTACTTTTGTTTCGAATATTTTGACACCATTTTTGTGATATTGTTATGTTTGTGTGATATATCACAGCCGTGATATATCACTAATGTGAACATTTAGCTGTCAATTTCTGAATTTTATGTAATAAATAAATATATTTTCATTAACGAAAATATGTGTTTTAAGCCGTATTATCATTATATTGCACCATTTACAAACACATTCCGATTCACCCGATGTGCATCCGTACTTATGCCGTATGAACAAAAACCGTCTGAGTTTATTGTAAGTTTCTCAGACGGTAATAATAATAATATGATATATTATTTTTTCTCTGTGACCTCGTTGTCTGCATTCAATATCCACGTGCCGTTTGCGGGGACCTCGATGATCCATGTATCCCCGTTTTGCTCTGTTTTAGGCTCGGAAATATTTTTGTCTGCCTTTATGTTGTACACATTGTCATTGAAGCGGTACTCTCTTACGCCGGCATACGTCATATCAGTTGTAAGCTGCGGAGTAATGCTTAAGCCTTCCTTTGAGGGTACAATTCCGAGGAAGCCCTCCAAAAACACCACGGGAACCATGCCCGACTCCGGGAACTCTCCGATCACGCCGGCAGAATAGCCTATGTCGGTAGGATACGGGAATACGCGCAGCTGATCCTGCAGGTGGAACTCAGTCAGAATTGCTTTGAGTCTGTCATATGCGTTGTCCGCGCCCATACATCTGAAGCGTCCCATTAAATCATAATAAGATGTATAGAAAATCGTTCCGCCGTTTTGCATCTGATTTCCGTACGCGCCGTGCTTTGCTCCGTCTTTCTCGTAGCAGTACATATCGCCGTTCCAATTTACCCAATAATATCCGTTGTCATCTACCTTTGATACATCAAGTGTGTTGCTTCGTGCCGAATACTTGAAGTAATAAATATCCTCACCCTGAGATGTATCGCCTTCTGCAATTCTTTCTCCGTCTATCCAGCTGTAAATTTCCTCAGCCTGTTCCCTGCTTGCAAGTCCTGCGGCGCAAGCCATGAAATTTGTAAAAGTAATTCCGAAGTCAAGACGCTTTCCTTCCTTATTTACGGAAGTAATATAGCGCCCTTTTTGAGAATCCCAGAACAGCTTGTTGAATTCCGTCTTTATCTTTTCGGCAAGCGCTGTGTATTCATCTGCCTTATCAGTATTGCCGCGTACATTTTCAATATCGATCATCGCAAGAACAGCCTGATAGAAAAATACATTCTCGTAGCTTGATTTGTAGCCGAACGCAGAATAGCGATCCCAATAATTACTGCTCTGGCTTCCGCCCTCATATCCCGCCTCCGCAAGATTTTCCGGATCGTTGATAGTCAATATACCGCTTTCACCCTGAAGCGTCGTCAGCAAATAATGAATAGACGCATCGATTCTGTCTGATATTGTCTGCCCTACGCCGTTTTGGCTCTCGAGGAAGCTTTGAGCATTATTCTGCATAAGCAGATAATTGCGTGCTTCTATTATAAACAGGGAGTTTTGTGTGTAATGCGACTGATGATCCAAATGCTTTTGTCCGCCTGCCGTTGCCCAAACAAATCCGTCCTCCGCGTCGCTCCATGTATCCTCGCCCGTGCGTATTCCGGCAAATGTGGATTCATAAACAGAGCGGATATAATCGTCTGCCGTCCAGCGAAGCTTGATGCCGTTCCAATTTATCCATTCCGCACTGCCCATGTAAAGCTGACCGCTTCTGAAAGGATCGCTCCATATGTTCTTCTGTTCGGTCTCGGCTGTGCCGTAAATTGTAAACATATTGTTCAAGTCTGCATCAAATATTCCGCCCAAGGATGAATAAAACAGTTGATCTTTATCTCCCGTCACGCGCATTTCGGCAACATCAAGATATGTTGACGAGGAGGACACTCTCTTTGAACAAATGCGGATTCCGTTTGCCACGATCCCGTCCAGATCAAAAATAAGCGTCGCGCCCTTTGGATTTTTGAATATCTTATAATACTCGCCTCTCCCCACGCGGTACGAATACATATAATAATATTTCGGTAGGCTGTACCAATTTGCGCCTCTGTCCGTTGTATATTCGATTGCAAAATCCTCGGGGAAGCTTTCCGAATATGACGGTATTTTGATTTCAAGCGTATCGAGACGGTAATATGTGTCAAACTCATATCCGACCCATGCAGTATCTGCGTCCCTCAGCGAAATATTGCAGCTCCTCCACGAGGTAGCGTTGTCGTTATCGCATATATTTTCTGCTGAGAACTCTTCTCCCGCTTCATCAGAAGAAATTGCCCTCACGTTTTTTATGTATTCGCTTGCAATTGAGTCTCCTATGACTGAAACAGTCACCGGTGCCGACCAGCCTACATTAATATACTTTACATTTTGCGTCAGACTTTGGCAAAGAGCGCGAACCGAGTATTCTCCTGCCGTTTTGTATACGTGCGTTACTGTTCCGTTTTGCCCTTCCTGATACGGACCGTCATAGCTCCATGTGCCGTCGCCCCAATCCACAACGTAATAATAATATTCTTTCATCGGTTCCGTCATGGCAACAGTCGCTCTCACCTCATCACCCGTTACAGCTTCGCTCGGAACAAAAACGTTGATCTTCTCGTCCACATTCTGCTCTGTCAATGTCAGCTCGTAGGCAATGTCCTTTAAGGCAACAGACGGCAATTCAATGTCACGGCCTCCCTCCTCGGGAACACCGGGTGTAGGAGACGGCGTCGGTGTGACAATCGGTGTAGGAGATGAATTTCCGGGTGTAGTCGTCGGCGTGGGAGATAAAGGTGCTTGAGTTGCACCGTTACACCCTGCAAACATAAAAACCGTCATTGCCAAAGTACACAAGAGAGCTATTGATTTTTTTATTTTCATACCGAAAGAGTCCTTTCAAATTGAATCAAACAGGTGCTCGTATTTGAGCACCCATCATTACTTAAATATTTCCAAGCAGGAATTGTCACAATAACGCTTCCGTAATCATTAATCCACAGTTATTATCTCATATTTAACTGAATTATCAATGCACCATTGTTCGGCATATGAGCCTGCCTGACACTTTACGATCGCATTTTCATCAACATCATAAAACAGCTCTTTTATGTATGTTACGGAGTTCGGTATTGTTACAGATGTAACGTATGCAGCATAACCGGTAGTTTGGAACGGTCTGCCCGATATTGCCGTTATGCCGTCCGGAATAACAACGTCTCCGCTATCATATATTCCGGTAATAATTCCGTTTACCACGGAAAATCCCGTTTCGGCAGCTCTTTGTTCTTCCCAGACAGTCTCTCTGAACGCAGCGTTATCGATATATTTTATATTAGCTTCATTTTCAAAAATTATTTCTTTGCAGCCATGTGCTTCACGGAACACGCTGTTTTCAAAGAATTCGACAGTTCCGGGGAATGTAACCTTCTCAAGCCAATTATCGTCCGAAAGTCCGCCACTATGTATCTTGCCGAACACATCCCAGCCGATACCCACTACCGTATAACCGTCCACTTCACTCGGCAATACAAGCTCGGTAACGTCTGATTTCCTTACACCTGCCGGAAGAATTATCGTTCTTAATATCGCCGTTTTTGCCTCTTCGTCGATTACATCATAATTGTATGTAAATTCAGGTTTTACATCGGGCGTCGGCTCCGCCGGTGTGGGCGTAGGCGTTTCCTGAACGGGTGTTGACTCGGGCGTAGGTGTTGACTCGGGCGTAGGTGTTGCATCTGTCGGTGACGGTTCAGAAGTGCAGCCGACAAGCAAACATACAAACATTGCCATAACGCATAACAGCGCTATTAATCTTTTTGTTTTCATAACAAAACATCCTTTCTGAATTAATACAACTTACCGGTATACAAGCATCCACGATCAAGGTAAGTATATTTATCATACACTAAAATTTGTTTTATTCAACGCAAAATAATGACATTCTCATCAATTAGTGGATAATAAAGATATTATAAAATAATTTTCATTGTCATCGGGCAATAATGCAATCAAAGCACCTGCGCCAAAGAGCGTTTCAAAAAATGTAGTTGAAAAATTTCAATAAATATAGTAAAATATAAGGAGAGATTTTGAAAACGGCTTTGCTCGGATTTTTACTCATATAAGCCGTTAATTTAATGGAAGGTACTTATTATGAAAGAAATAAAAAGAGCACTGTTAAAACTTAGCGGAGGAGCATTGTCGGATAAAAAAGGTAATGCTTTCGATTTTGATAAAATAGATGCAACCGCAAAACAAATAATTGAAGTGGCAAATAAAGGCATACAGCTTGCAATAGTCCTCGGCGGCGGAAATATATGGAGAGGACGTTCGAGCGGAGACATGGACAGAACTCAGGCGGACAACATGGGAATGCTTGCCACTGTAATCAATTCCCTTGCGCTTCAGGATTCTCTTGCAAGGCAGGGCGCCGAAGCCGTTGTGGTAGGTTCTGTTGAAATGCCCAAAATTGCCGAATCGTTCAACAAGCACAAAGTAGAACAATATTTCAATGAGGGCAAGATCGTAATTTGCGCCGGCGGAACGGGCAACCCCTTCTTCTCCACGGATACCACCGCAGTATTAAGAGCCCTGGAAATAGATGCCGACATTATTCTTATGGCAAAGGACATCGACGCCGTATACGACAAGGACCCGCACGAATATCCCGACGCAGTGCGCATACCGTCAATGAGATACAAGGATATATATGAAAAGAATCTGCGCGTGGTTGATTTGACGTCGGCAACGCTCTGCATGGAGCATGACCTTGATACATTTGTATTCGGTCTGTCAAGTGAAAACAATATGTTGAAAGCACTCAATGGCGAAGACATCGGAACATACATAACCAAATAATTTAAGGAGGATTACAAAATGGCAGAAGAATTTGATTTTGATGAATTTATGATGGATACTGAGGAAGGCATGGAAAGTGCTATCAAAGCACTCAAAAATGAGCTTGCCGGAATACGTGCAGGCAGAGCTAATCCGCTCTTGCTCGAAAAGGTTCAGGTTGATTATTACGGAACGCCTACCCCTGTAAATCAAGTTGCCAACGTAAGCGTCCCCGAAGCAAGAATGTTGGTAATAGCGCCGTGGGAAAAGTCAATGCTTTCCGAAATTGAAAAGGCAATTCTCAAATCCGATATAGGTATAACACCAAACAGCGACGGTAAGGTCATTCGCCTTATTTTCCCCGAGCTTACATCGGAAAGACGTGCTCAGCTCGCAAAAACCGTATCTAAAATAGGCGAGGACGCAAAGGTCGTTGTGCGTCAGTCGCGCAGAAATGCTTTGGATAAGGCTAAAAAGGCTCAAAAGGACGGCCTCCTCACCGAGGACGATATTAAGGGTACGGAAAAGGATATTCAGGACCTCACCGATAAATATATTAAGCTCGTTGACGCCGCTGTCGAAGATAAAAATAAGGAAATTACACAGCTGTGATGACACTCGAAAATATCATCGGTATGCCACTTGATAATGCTGTTCGGGCACTTAATGGCTATTCTGTAAAAATAACGGATATTTCCTCGCCCGATAAATATCATGCACATATCTCTCCTCGCCTTAGAGTCGTAAAGGCACTTGCTTCAGATAATGATGTCCTGCTTATCGTGGCAGGCTTCAAAGACAGTGTTTGATTTTTTATTTTTTTCTGGGAGCTTTTGAAAGAAGCAAGTAATAATCTCTTTGAGATTATTACGCGGGCCCGAAAACTTTAAACTGCTTTGCATCTGCTCATCTTCCCGCCGAGAGTATGGCGGCAAGATGAGCATTAACTTTTGCAACTTTATTTAAGGTTTTTACGGCAAAATATAAACATACGGCACGCCGCCCTCCGAGAGGGAGGGGGACCGCGTTAGCGGTGGAAGGAGC
>CAMEIT010000010.1 GCA_945918795.1 uncultured Clostridia bacterium
AGGTGTTGCACTTGCTTGACAATTTGCCCTGTCGTCGTAGACGACTGAAGGAGAGGGCGGAACAATAAAGTCAATCTGAATTTATTGTCACTCGAGGTTCCTTCCACCGCTGACGCCTATCCCCCTCCCTCTCGGAGGGCGGCGTGCCGTATATTTATATTTTGCCGTAAGAAACCTTAAATAAAGTCGCAAAAGTTAATGCGCATCTTTTCGCCATACTCTCGGCGGAAAGATGCGTAAGCCGCAAAGCGTTTTAAAGTTTTCGGGTTTGGGGACTTTTTCAAAAGTCCCCGAAAAAAATCCCCGAAAAAAATCCCCGGAAAAAAGTCCCCGGGAAAAACTGTGATATTTCTGTTGACATATTATGGTTATATGGTATAATAACAACGAAGTATGCAACGGTTTACGGCGAGTTACATTCGTCAAGGGTGAACGAGCGAGAAGACCGTAATGCAATTAATCAGGAGAAACGTTATATGATAGTAAAGCAGTACATCAAAGATTTTGAAAAAATGGGTTTGGGAATGTTTGTTCATTTCGGGTTATACAGCATAATCGGCAGAGGTGAATGGATAAAGTTTTTTGATCAGATTCCAACAGAAGAATACGTAAAAAACATGGCAAAATTCAAGGTCAACAAGAATTGGGCGCACGAGCTTGTCAGAACAGCAAAGGAAGCAGGCTGTAAATACATCACGCTCACGACGAGGCACCATGACGGATTTTCGCTTTACGACACGTGCGGGCTTAACACGTACGATGCTGTACATTCGGCAACAGGACGCGACCTTGTGCGTGAATTTGTAGACGAATGCAACAAGCAAGGAATCATACCGTATTTTTACCACACACTCATTGATTGGTGGAAGCCGGAATACGAATCAGACTTCAAGGCATATCTTGAATATCTGCGTGCAAGCGTCGAGATACTGTGCAAAAATTACGGTAAAATAGGCGGATTATGGTTTGACGGAATGTGGGCGCACACAGATTGGGACTGGGAAGAGGACGCAATGTACGGCATGATAAGAAAATATCAGCCCGACGCAATGATAATCAATAACACAGGCATGGGAAGCATGGGAACTCAAGGTCACATTGAGCTTGACAGCGTAACATTCGAGCGCGGAAAGCCGAACAATATCGATCTTGAGAATAAGCCCAAATATCTTGCGACTGAAATGTGTCAGATATTCGGCGAGCAATGGGGCTACGCTCCCCAGGACCTTAATTATAAGCCTGTCAGCGAGATACTCCAAAACCTTATCGATTGCAGGAGACATAAGGCAAATCTTCTGCTCAATGTAGGTCCCATGCCCAACGGAATGATCTCCAATATAGATAAGGGATATTTCGAAAAAATAGGTGTGTGGATGAAGTACAACAGTGCGGCGGTGCGCGATGTGGATTACGTTGAATGCAATGTAAACCAACCTGATGACTTTGTAATGTACGACAATACAAACAAATGCTATTATTTGTTTGTGTACAGAACCCAAAGCAAAGAGACCATCACATTCGATATGGATAAAAAAGTTACATCCATGAAATATCTGGACGGCAATGCAAAAATTGATTTCACTCAAGATAACGGCAAGGTTACATTTGTTGCGGCACCGTCCGCCCCGGGCATAAATCTTTTGGTAAGGGTTGCAAAAATAACAGTAAAATAATCATTTCAGAAAAATCATGGCAAAAACGGGCTTCTTGACGGAGGCTCGTTTTTTTATCAAAGCCTGCAATTCACTGCAACTCTCACTTTTTTAGAATCGTCCTGCCTTTCATATCATACTTGACCAATATTTCTCTCGGCACATATTCCATGTGTATTTACACATTATATATGTATATTTTACCATATATAATGGATAAATACAACTTGTAAGTGTGTATTTGTATATTGTCAGGTTGTCGCAATTATATTTGCTATACGATATACTTAGATAATATCAATACGGAGAGTGTAAATATGAAACCGGAACATTACAAAAAATGGATAAAGATCGGACTAAACGTAGCATATTACAGAAAAGAGCAGGGCTTGACTCAGCTTGACCTCGCCGAAATGTGTTCTGTGAGCAGAAATCATCTTCAGCGCATAGAAAGCGGATACCCTGCGTCTGTGGATGTTTTCATGAGTATTGCGGATGCACTGAACATACCGCTGTCACGACTGTTTGAATTCAGAGAATAAGTTTTGCAACAAAGTATCAAGCTTTTATTCATGCTTTGAGCCTTGCTTGTCAAAGCAGGCAAAATTATACTTATTTTTCCAATTCTATTGACAAATATGCAGATAAATAGTAAAATAATGAACACAGAGCAGTAAGAAAGGACATGGCAGATGAAAATATTTATCGCGGTTGTTTTATGTAAATTCGTATATTTTATAGGTAAAAAGGTCGGCAGAGGCTCAAGCCTCCCAGGCAAAATAGTGCTTAAGCTTTTTCCGGATATACTCAGCAAAATTCGTATGCCTAAGACTGTCATAGCGGTTTCGGGCAGCAACGGCAAAACATCAACCGTTGAAATGATTGCGCACATACTTCAGCAAAACAACGTCAATGTAATATGGAATAAAGAAGGCTCCAACCAGATAGAGGGCGTTGCAACATTCCTGTTGAACAACTGCGACACAAAGGGCAACGTGCGCGCTGATGCAGTTCTGCTTGAATCCGACGAAAGATACGCTCGTCTCACGTTCAAATATTTCACGCCCACGCACTTTGTCATAACAAACCTCTACCGCGACCAGATGACGCGCAATGCACACAGTGAATGGATTTTCGACATACTTAAGGATGCAGTAAAGCCCAAGACATTGCTTATACTCAACGCGGACGATCCTTTGGTATCATGCTTTGCAAGCGATCACGAAAAAGCCGTATATTTCAGTATGGACGAGAACAAGTATTCGACAAAAACACCTCAGGGCGTATATAACGACGGCAAATATTGTCCTTTGTGCAAGGCGCCGCTTGAATATGAATACTACAATATGGCTCACATAGGCAGATACAAATGCACCAGGTGCGTGCTTCACACAAATGACGCACTTTGCAGGATAACCGACATTGACCTTGAAAGCAAAAAGGCTGTGTTTGACGGCGAATATGAAATAAACCTCAATTTTGCAAGCTTATTTAACGTATACAATCTTCTTGCCGCGTTCACGCTTGCAACGGTTCTCGGCTTTGACAAGCAGAAAACAGCCGACGCACTGAACGGTTACATTCTCAAAAGCGGAAGAATAGTGCAGTTCAAAATAAACGAGCACAACGGTATTCTCCTCACGTCAAAGCATGAAAATTCAGTATCATACAATCAGTCGATCGATTACATAAAGAGGAATAACAAAAACAGCATTGTAATGATAATGGTTGACGCAATAAGCAGGAAGTATTACACAAGCGAAACAAGCTGGCTGTTTGACATAGATTTTGACGGACTTGCCTCATCAAAAGCCGAATCAATCATTCTTACGGGCAAATATGCGTATGACCTTGCCGTCAGATTTGAATTTACAGGCATAAATCCGGACATTATTACCGTTGAGCCCAACATTGACAATGCTGTGAATATGCTTTCATCATCAGGCGGAGATGCAGACATTTTTGTTGTTACTTGCTTTTCGGACAAAGACAAGTTTCTCTCACGCATTACTCAAAATATCGTACACAACAACTGAACTCAATAAAATCAGGCAGACATTTTCTGCCGCAAGAAAGGAATTTGCCTTGCATACTCAATTCGGCACTCTCTGCCGCTTTAGTATGCTATGGCAACTGATTTGATTATGAATATCCGAATATTGTATTTATATCCCGAGCTTATGAATCTTTACGGTGAACGCGGAAATGTTCTCATGCTGAAAAAATGCTTCGAGCAGTCGGGGCTTGACGTCATATGCGACTGCAAAGAGGCGTCGGATTCTCTTAACATTGCCGATTACGATATTGTCTACATCGGTTGCGGCACAGAATCCGCATCTTATAAGGCGCTTGAATGCCTCAGACCTTACAGACGTCAATTAGACGAATTTATAGAAAATAATAAGCTTCTTATTGCAACGGGTAATTCGTTCGAGCTGTTCGGTGACTATATAAATGACGATAAATACGGTAATTTTGAAGGCCTGAAGCTGTTTGAATACGGTGTGTCGCGTACACATAAAAAACGATTCCTCGGTGACGCTGTCTTTTCTTGTATGCAGGATGAAAATAAGATTATCGGCTTTATAAATAAATGCTCAAAAATAAGCGGCGTAAGCTCTCCGCTGTTTAATGTTGAAATGGGGCTCGGTAATGATAACCTTAAATCGACTGAGGGCTTTACTTATAAAAATGTGTTCGCAACTAACCTCATCGGTCCTGTCCTCGTAAGAAATCCTTTTTTCTGCCAATTTGTCCTTAATGTCGCATATAAAAATATAGGCTTCGAACCCACCTCTACCCCTGATATGTCAAATCAGATTAAAGCTTATAACGTCGCTCTCTCCGAACTCTTGGCATTGCAGCGTAAGTAGTTTTTCTTTCCGGGGCTGCCGCCCCGTACCCCGCCAAGCCTTTGAAAAGGCTTGACCTAAACTTTAAAATACTTTGTAGTTGTCCTCAAGCGATGCCTGTGGTAGTCATCGCTCGAGGACATTAAATTTTCTTTTCTCTTTAAGAAAAATGTGCCGTTCTTATGGTTTTTCCGTAAAAAAACTTAAATAAACGTGTAAAGTAAATCCTCATCTCCGAAGCCGTACTCTTGGCGAGGAGATGAGGAACCGCAAAGCGTTTTAAAGTTTTCGGGTTTGGACGCTTTTCCAAAAGCGTCCAAAAAAAAATACATATTATTTATATACGGCTATGCCTTTTCTCTTATGTTCGCTTCTTTGATGGAATTTTTCAATAACGGCGAGGTCCTTTTCATTTACCTTACCTTCGAGAAGATAAGTATCGATAGCGTCATAAGTAACGCCCATTTCCTGTTCATCGGTTTGACCCTCAAAAAGACCTGCCGATGGTGCCTTTTTAATTATACATTCAGGTGCGTTAAGGTACTCAAGGAATTCGTATATTTCTCTTACAGTGAGGTCGGCAATAGGATTAAAGTCATGTGCGCCGTCTCCCCATTTTGTGAAATAACCCATATAAGCTTCGCTTCTATTACCCGTACCTGCAACAAGTCTGCCCTCGCTTGCCGCAATTGCGTAGAGCGTTATCATTCTGAGTCTCGGGGCAATATTAGCCACAGCCGCGTCATTCAGTGTTGTAACAGCGGACAAATTTGCCATTGCAAGTTCCTTTTGTGCTGTCAAATCAATAAGTCTCGTCTCAATATTGAACTGATTTGCCACTTCCATACCGTCATCCTTATCCATACCGAAATTTCTCTTGGAAGAACACGGCATAATAATGCCAACCGTATTGTCGCAAGCCGCCTTACAAAGTATTCCGACCAAAGCGCTGTCCTTACCGCCGCTGTTGCCGTACACAATTCCGTTCACATGGCTTTCTTTAACAAGATTTTTAATAAAATCAACTCTCTTTTCAAATTCAACCGCGTAATCTCTCATAATAATTCTCCTTTTTATGTCAATCAAAAACCGACACCGTTTAAAAGAAAGCCGTTTACAGGCAAATGTATGTCCGTAAACGTCTTTGTTTAACATGATTAATTATAATACATAAATACCGATTTGTCAACACAAAATCAGAACATTTCTATATATTGTTCGCGTTCTGCGCCGACAGAAACATATTTTATAGGACAGCCTACCGCATTTTCCACGTATTTAACGTATTTTTGTGCGTTTTCGGGAAGCTGTTCAAACTTTCTGCAAGACGAAATATCTGTCTTCCAGCCCTCGAAATATTCATATACAGGCTTTGCCTTGACGAGCGCATCACCGCTGGGGAATTCATCCGTCCTTACTCCGTCAATCTCGTATGCAACGCATACCGGGATCTTGTCGAGATATGAAAGCACGTCAAGCTTTGTAAGAGCAATGCAAGTTGCGCCCTGAACAAGCGTACCGTATCTTGAAGCAACCACATCAAATCCGCCTACACGTCTCGGACGACCGGTCGCCGCACCGTATTCTCCGCCTGCCTCACGCAGTTCGTCGCCCTTTTCGCCGAAAAGCTCGCACGTAAAAGGTCCTTCGCCTACACAGCTCGAATAAGCCTTCATGATTCCAATGCTTTCGTCAAGCTTGCACTGCGGTATTCCGGCACCGATAGGAGCGTATGCGGCAATGGCAGATGAAGATGACGTATAAGGATATATTCCGAAATCAATATCTCTCAACGCACCGAGCTGAGCTTCAAACATTATATTTTTGCCTTCCTTTACGGCACCTGAAAGATACTTTGTCGTGTTTGTTATATAATCCTTAAACGGCATTCCGTACGCTTCAATCCACTCAACCATTGCTTCAGCCGTTATCTTCTCATGATTATATCCGCCGTTTATCGTGAGGTTTTTCCATTCCATAATATCCTTGAGCTTTTGTGTAAGGCTGTCCGGACTGAGGAGATCGCCCATTCTTATTGTTTTCTTCATATACTTGTCCGCATAAACAGGCGCAATGCCTCTTCTTGTCGAACCGAACTTTTTATCCTTGAGCCTGTCCTCTTCCAGAATATCAAGCAGTTTATGATATGGCATACAAATAGTAGCTCTGTCGCTTATTTTAAGATGCTCCGGGGTTACTTCTATTCCCGCATCGCGAAGTCTGTTTACTTCGTTGAAAAGATGCTCAACATCAACCACAACTCCCGGACCGATAACGTTTACCGTTTCATCGCGCAGTATACCTGACGGCAAAAGGTTAAGTATGAACTTGCCCTTTTCATTTACGACGGTATGACCTGCGTTATTGCCGCCCTGATAGCGTACAACAATATCGTACTTTTGAGAGAGCATATCGACCATACGGCCTTTGCCTTCGTCTCCCCAGTTGATACCTACAATAGCTGTTAACATAATACTTCCTCTTTATACATTAATTTTTGCTTCAAACCCTATCATATCGCTGTTAGCTTCAATAACAGGTTTAATTTCATTATTGATAAATTCCTCTGTCTGCTCCGGAGCCATGCCTATAAAATTCCTTACGTGAAGAATATCGTCAAGCTCTTCTTTTGTAATTCCAAAACGTTCGTCATCAAGTATGAGGTCGAGCAGATTATTGTTTTCGCCGTAAAGCTTAATATTTTTAGTCACCTGAACCGAAAGCTGACGTATAGCCTCATGCAAAGCCTGTCTGTCGCCGCCTTTTTTGGTGCAGTACATGAGAATATTCTCTGTCGCCATAAAAGGAAGCTCTTCATTAAGATGCTTTTCCATTACCTTCGGGTAAACGGTGCCGTTTGTGATTACGTTTATATAAAGCGACATTATGCCGTCAATGGCAAGGAAAGCCTCGGGAATACTAATTCTCTTATTTGCGGAATCATCAAGCGTTCTTTCGAGCCACTGAGTAGAAGCCGTTATGGCAGGATTCAGCGCGTCAGTCATAACGTATCTTGCAAGAGACGCAATTCTCTCGCTTCTCATGGGATTGCGCTTGTAAGCCATTGCAGATGAGCCTATCTGTTTTGATTCAAACGGTTCATCAAATTCCTTCATGTGCGAAAGCAAACGAATATCTCCGGCAAACTTGCAAGCACTCTGTGCAATTCCGGAAAGCGCCGACAAAACGAAGTAATCTACTTTTCTCGTGTACGTCTGACCCGAAACGGCCATGCACTCCTTGAAGCCCATTTTTTCGGCTATTTTCTTTTCAAGGAGCTTAACCTTTTCAACATCTCCGTCAAAAAGCTCCATGAAACTTGCGCAAGTTCCCGTCGTTCCCTTGCAGCCGAGCAATTTGAGAGAATTGATTGTGAAATCGATATGTTCAAGATCGAGTATCAGATCCTGTGCCCAAAGAGTTGCCCTTTTGCCGACGGTTGTAGGCTGAGCAGCCTGGAAGTGCGTATACGCAAGGGTAGGCACGTCTTTATATTTTTCGGCAAAATCCCCCAAAGCCGCAATAGCATTAACGAGCATCTTCTTGACCTCGATAAGTGCTTCTCGCATGACAATAATATCTGTATTGTCGCCTACATAGCATGATGTTGCACCCAAATGAATTATAGGTCTTGCCTCGGGGCAGGCATCGGCAAATGTATGAACATGAGCCATGACGTCGTGACGAAGCTCACTTTCATACTTTCTTGCTTTTTCATAATCTATATCGTATATATGCTCCTTCATTTGAGCAATCTGTGCATCCGTAATGTCAAGCCCGAGTTCTTTTTCGCTTTCGGCAAGTGCTATCCACAGCTTGCGCCATGTGGAAAATTTTGTATCTGCCGAAAAAATCTTTTTCATCTTGTCGCTCGCATAACGTGTACAAAGCGGATTTTCATAATATTCCTGCATAAAAACTCCATTCCCTTGATTCTATTTCTTTTTATGTTCAAACTGATTCTTGAGCGCACTGCTTTCGGGCAATTCGGTAGGATAAACATCTCCGAAGCACGCCGCGCAGTATCTGTGCCGCTTTTCGGAGCCTGTAAGGCATTTAACGCCTTCTACCGACAAATAACCGAGGCTGTCTGCGCCTATCATCTTAGCTATTTCTTCTATGCTGTACTTGCAGGCGATAAGATTTTCTTTTGAATCAATATCTGTCCCATAGTAGCACGGATTTATAAACGGCGGCGCGGATATTCTCATGTGTATTTCCTTTGCGCCTGCCTCTCTTAAAAGCTCAACTATTCTCCTGCTCGTTGTGCCTCTGACAATTGAGTCATCTACAAGCACTATTCTCTTGTCGCGCACAACAGACGATATGGGATTGAGCTTTATTTTTACCTTATCCTCTCTGACGGATTGTCCCGGAGCAATAAACGTTCTGGCTATATATTTATTCTTTATAAGGCCTATACCGTACTGTATTCCCGATTCCTCAGAGTATCCGAGTGCCGCGTCAAGCCCCGAATCCGGCACGCCTATAACAACGTCCGCATCGACCGGATGCTCCTTTGCAAGTATTCTGCCTGCCTGCACACGAGCCTGATGCACCGAAAAACCGTCTATAACCGAATCAGGTCTTGCAAAATATACGTACTCGAACACGCACATAGACGGCTTTGCCTTGTTGCAGTTTTCGGTGATCGATCTCTCGCCTTCACTGCCTATAACCAGAATCTCGCCCGGCATAATATCCCTTATGAAATGTCCGCCGACAGCATCGATCGCACAGCTTTCGGATGCGACAATATATCTTCCGTCGTCGGTCTTGCCGTAGCAAAGCGGTCTGAAGCCGTTCATATCCCTTACGGCTATGAGCTTGTTCTGTGTCATTATAACGAGCGAATATGCGCCCTTTATTTTTTTCATGACACGGTTTATGGCTTCTTCTATCGTATCCGAATTGATTCTTTCTTTTATTATAAGATACGATATTACCTCCGTATCGCTCGTCATATGGAAAATTGCGCCGTTCAATTCAAGCTCGCGTCTCAAAGGCGCCGTATTTACAAGATTGCCGTTATGCGCTATTGCAAGTCTGCCCTTTATATGATCCACGACAACAGGCTGAGCGTTTGTTCTGTCATTTCCGCCCGTAGTGCTGTACCTTACGTGACCTATTGCTATATTTCCCTCGCCGAGTCTTTCTATATTTTCTGCCGTGAACACCTCGTTCACAAGCCCGGTATCCTTATACGAATTGAAAAATCCTTCATTTGATACGGCTATTCCGCAGCTTTCCTGACCTCTGTGCTGGAGTGCAAAAAGGCCGTAATATACCGTTGACGCCACGCTCGTGACTTCACTCGAGTATACTCCGAAAACACCGCATTCCTCATGTATTTCCGATAAACATCCCATAAAAATGTGTCTCCGTTCCCTTCAATGCGAAAAAGCTTTTTGTCACACACAAGGGATTTCAATACGGCAATATCGCAAATACGATCATGGCATATTGCAATCAGCCGTCAATATTTCAACGAATTCCGGCGTGAAAAGAAACTTCCACGCCGGCTTATTATTATATATTATTCACCCATCAAACGACGCATTACTTCGTTATATGCGTCCTCAACTCCGCCCATATCACGTCTGAATCTGTCTTTGTCAAGCTTCTCATGAGTTGTGCTGTCCCACAGACGGCAAGTATCAGGAGAAATCTCGTCTGCAAGAACTATGGTTCCGTCTGCAAGACGTCCGAATTCAAGCTTGAAATCAACAAGGTCTATATTGAGCTTCTTGAAGTAATCTATAAGAAGCTTGTCAATCTTGAATGCCATTTGCTTTATTGTTTCAATCTCGTCCTTTGTTGCAAGCTTAAGAGCAAGTGCATGGTATGAATTGAGAAGCGGATCGCCAAGCTCGTCATTCTTGTATGAAAACTCAATAGTCGGCTCGTCAAATACGATGCCCTCTTCTACTCCGTATTTCTTTGAGAAAGAGCCTGCCGAAATATTTCTGATTATAACCTCAAGCGGAACAATGGAGACCTTCTTGACAACAGTATCTCTGTCGTTTAATTCCTCTACAAAATGTGTCGGAACGCCGTTTTTCTCGAGCATCTGCATAAGGAAATTGGACATTTTGTTATTGATAACGCCCTTTCCCGCTATTGTTCCTTTTTTTAGACCGTTGAAAGCTGTCGCATCATCCTTGTATGAAACTATGTAGTAATTCTCATCCTCGGTAGCATAAACCTTCTTAGCCTTACCCTCGTACATCAATTTAACCTTTTCCATTGCGAAAACCGCCTTTCAGAATAAAAAATGTATTAAAAATCCCTATATGTTGGCTCATATATGAATCTTTTATCAAAAAATATAATAAGCGTTCAAATATATCTAAACTATTTCAGCCTCTAATCCAAATTTGTTCGCCTTTTATATTATATTACATTAAAACCCAATTGTCAATAGAAAATCATTTATTTAACAAATTGTTTGCCGTTTGCCAAATGCGCCTTTCATTTGCCGGCGCAGTCCTTTCTGCCCTTGCACATATAACGCTTTTCACACCGTCTGCATTTATCCGTTATTACAACGTTTTTCGCATCATAAGGCGGATAATTCAAGCCCGACTTTACAGCCTGCTCACGCTGGAGCAACCGAGGAATATTATACACCTTGCCGTCCTTCATGAATTTTGCGCCCGTCTCAAAAAATTCAAATTCCACATCATATTCGACGCACTGGTCATAAAGGGACTTCACCCATTCATATGAGCATATTCTGGCACCGTCATAATTTTCTCCGCCCGCCGTCACGCTGTCTATTTTCGATTGTGCAAGATACTTTTCAATCCTTATTTCCGAAAGAAGCGGAGCCGCCGTTATTCCGCGCGTTTTGAAAGGAAGCTCGAGCAATATCGGGAGCCTTTCATCTGCGCGCCTTTGATTTTCTGTCGTCACGTCCAAAGCCACATTGTCCCAGCCGTCGCCCCAATCCTCAGGCAAACACGCTTTTATCCTTTCGGGGCGCTTTGTCATAAGCTGAAATTTAACGTCCTTTCTTATGCGCATTATATCCCACGCATCCTTGCGCCATTCGTCCGCCTCATCTATGAAAAAATCAGACGTAAGACAGACAAATACGGTTTCACCGCTTTTTATCTTGTAATTGCCGTATCTGTCTTTTTTCAAAGGCAAATCATATCCGTTTTTCAACCTATGCACGACCGTCGAATCAACGTTTCTCTTTCTGTCAAGATAATACATATAGCAATTCAGGCAGCCCTCGCTTACCTTTTTACAGCCGTGCCACGGATTCCATGTATTCATCTGTAAGCCCTCGCAAATAAGTGTTGTTTGTATATCTCTTGTATCAGTCCGAGCAAAGCTTGCCGTATATCTCTTGTATCAGTCCGAGCAAAGCTTGCCGTATTTTTCTTGCAAAGCGTTCAGATGCGCTTTTTCCTTCAAGCCGTCAAAGCCGAGTGAAAGTATATACGAAATGGTTTTTATGAGGCATGAAAAATCTCCGTAGAAATCGTTTACTTTTCCTATGGAATCGGGCTTGTCAAAGCTCAGATAATACTGTTCTTCATCGTCAATTTCTATTGCCGGAACAGGCATAAATCCCGAAAGCTTATCCGTAACGCCAAGCGCCGCGCAGTCACACTCGCCCTCAAAATTTGCCACCTCGAATACGTTTTCAACATCAAAATACATCATGTCAAATCCCATATCGCCCGGGCGCAGCTCTCCGATAAAGGACTTCATTTTGTTCGCATCACAGCACACAATGCAGTCATTGTCCCGCAAAATAGCGGCAATATCGAATATATGAGACAAATCCCGAGTCTTTAACGGAGAAATTTCCATAACGGCTCCTGCAACAGCCGAAAGCTCCTCTTTATCAAGCTCTGCCGTGCCGAAATCAAGCTTTTTCGCTTCAAAGCCCGATTTTTCTATATAAGAAAGCAATGCTTCATCGGCATCCTCCGAAACAAGAATAACCTTTCTGTTTTTGCGCTGTTTTTCGGCGTAAGCCTTTATAATGCCAAGCGCCGTAAGCACACCGCCCGTTACCGATGACGGCTGGAATGTGAACTGCTTCATTCCGAACATATCGCAAAGCATATGTCCCAACGTGAACACAAGCTCCAGAGCACCCTGGCAAGCATCCGGAAGCTGATACGGATGCACTCCCGTAAAGCCGTCAAGGCGGCTCATGTCATCAAATATATTGTTAAGAAACTTATCCCCGGTGCAAGCCGTGTCCGAAAGCAGACTCTTGAAATGCTCGGCAACCTGATATTCGCACAAATCGGGAAGCTTTGCTTCGGTTTTGCGCATATATTTTTCAATTGGAGCAAACGAACGGTTATCGATAGCAGTTTTCGGCAGTGAATAAGTTTTGCCCTCATGAGCGTCATATTCAAATATCATTTTATTCATATAGACCTTGACGCCTCCTTTACGAACAATTCAACCTCATCCGCCGATCTTTTTTCGGTTACCGCAACGAGCCACGCATTTCCGAGCTCCGGATAATTGTTTTTCAGTGCAACGCCGCCTATCATTCCGTAATCGAGCATTCTGTTGTTTATGTCGTTTACGTTTTTCTTTGTTGCTTTTACTGCAAATTCACGGAAAAACAGTTTATTGAACACAGGCTTGAACGCAGATGTTGCCGTGAGCTTTTCAAAAGTATAATATGCGTTTGAATAGCACGCCTGAGCAGCCGCCCTCAAGCCCTCGCTGCCCATTGCCGAAATATATACGGCTCCCGACAACGCACTCAGAATGCGGCTTGATGTGCATGAATCTTTTGAGTTCAGAGTGAATTTCCCGTCGGAAAGCATATTTACAATTCCGTCCTCGATATAATGCTTTAAGTTGTCATTCACGCCTATATATGCGAAATAATGCGTTCCGTACAAAAGAGCGCCTCCGAGCGGCTGTCCGTTTCCTATGGTTATATCCGCCTTATATTCTCCCGGCGTCTGCAAAAGCGCAAGAGAGAGCGGGTCTGTTATTGCCGCAAAAAGCGTTTCGTTTTCGTGCGCCTTTAATGCAAGCGCCTCCATATCCTCAATGTTGCCGAAATAATCAGGCGACTGAACAATTACGAGCGCGCAGTCATCACCCATAGCCTTAATAAGCTCATCCGTCGATGACACCCCGTCCGCACAGCCTATTTCAACAAGCTTTACATCAAAAGCTTTACAATACGTTTCGAGGCATTTTCTGTATTCGGGATTTACCGAATGCGATACGGCAATTTTCTTTTTGCCGCTTTCAGCCAAAGCTATCATGGCGGCTTTTTCCAGCGCACCCGACATACCGTTTAATGTTGTGTTTACGGCTTCCATACCCGTAAGCTGCTGCATATATATCTGAAGCTCATAAACAGCCTGCAATATTCCTTGCGATTCCGAAGCATTTCCGCCGCCGTTAAGGCCAAATGAGGCATATCCCGAAATTTTATTTACTATTGACGGCACAAAATGATCGTACACTCCCGCGCCGAGAAAGCACACAGCGTCTCCCGCCGATATATTTCTGCCTGCAAGATTCTGCATTACCTTTTTCAAATCGTATTCCCCGAGTGCTTCGGGAAGCGCAAACGGCTCCCTCAGCCTCACATCCTCGGGAATTGTGCCGTATATTTCATCCGTTGAGGAAAGCCCGAGCTTTTCAAGCATTTCCTCGGTTGACTTGTTTGTGTTCAACATAAAACCGTTCACAAATTCTCCTTTTTACAAAATCAATTATATTCGAGCATTCTTATTCGTTTCAAAACAACTTCAAGAGTGCCCGATTAACGTACTAAAGGCGCCGACAAAAAAATCATCCGCGCCTTAAAAAGCTTATTCCGTATATCCGTAAATTCTGCTGTGGAACCAATTAAGCTGCCACTCTTTGCCGTCTATTCCATGAATTTCGCTGTGTTCGGTAACAGCCGAGCCTACCGACGGACCCATATATACCGAATCCCAATAGCCCGAAACCTTGCCGTATGGGTAAGAATCATGATTAAGACCGCCGTCTCTTGCATTGTATACCGCAAGAGCAACATTTATCATGGTAGCACTGTCCATATCGGTTCTGACATAATGAGCGCACTCATTCAAAAGGTCAAGAAGCTTCGTCCAGCCCTCCGACTTGAATTTGTCAAGCAAAGCCTGAAGAACCTTGCCCTGTCTGAGAGTTCTGTATCTGTCATTATCGATATATCTTATTCTCATATAGGTGAGCGTTTGTTCACCCGTAAGGTCATAAGTTCCCGCAGCCGCACCCTTGCCTATTACAAGAGGTGCCTCTTTTGCGCTTAATTGAATCGTAACGCCTCCGAGTATATTGATTACAGACTTCATTCCGTTAAAATTGATTACTGCGTAATGATCTATCTTAATTCCGAAATAATTCTGTATCGTATTGATAGCTCCTGCCGGCGTATAATTGAATGCGGAATTTATCTTATTGTTAGTTTTCAAAACATTGTTCTGATCGTATATCGGAACGTACAAATCTCTCATTATCGACGTGAGACTCATCTGATTCGTCTTTGTATTGATCGACAGAATCATTATGGTATCAGAACGACCGTAGAACACATCCTCACGTGCGTCAATACCGAACATTGCAATGTTGATCGTATCATTCATTTGCGGCGGAATCGTCGGCACTGTCGGATCCGGAGTGCTCAATGACGGTGTAGGTGTCGGTGTTGGTACGACAGGTGTAGGTGTCGGTGTTGGTGTCGGCGTCGGCGTCGGCGTTGGTGTTGGTGTAGGTGTAGGCGTCGGCGTCGGTGTCGGCTCATCAGGTGTAGGCGTCGGCACATCAGGTGTTTCTGTCGGGTCAATAGGTGTAGGCGTCGGGTCATCAGGCGTCGGCGTCGGCACAATAGGTGTCGGTGTCGGCTCTGTTCCCGTCGGGAGCTGTTTTTCGGTTACTGCAAATATACCCGCAGTCTGTGTATCGAAAACAATATATGCTCCGTCAGCCGTTTTATCCAAAGGAATTATCTCGCCGTCTATTATCCTATACAGATAAAAGCTGTCTGCATCTATTTCCTTTGAAGTCGGTATATACAATTTAACCGTATCGCCGAAATCATAATTGATTAATATTCTGTCTCCCGAAATTACATTGACGTGCAAAATACAAAATCTGCCGTCTGTCAGGCTCTTTATCATTTCAAACTGATCCGACGGAGCCTCGGGAGGAATATCGCTGCGCTCTTCACCGCAAAAGATTTCGCCGTTATTGAAAACATCGCCATTTGGATAAACAGCTTTTGCGTAAAAATCGGGATCCAATGTCGGATGCGGTGTAAGGCTCGGGTCCGAGAAAATGCTCGAATCCGGCGGTTCTATTATCTCATCAAACTTTTTTGCCACATACCAGGCACACGTAACAAGGATCGCCAGCAATATAGCCGCAATTCCTATAAGTATCCATTTTTTTACAGAAAAAGGTTTTCCGTTTCTGTCCCTATCTTTATCTTTACTCATTTTTATCAACATTCGCCTAAAGCGAATACATCCTTTCATATTTTAGAATAATGCGCCGAGAATCAAAAAAACTTATTATTTATCCGCAGCACAAAATCATAAAGCTTATAATAAAGCACTTTGCCGAAGCTTACAATACCCGCTTTCACAATCCCTTATAATATATTCACCCATAAGAAAATTATGAAGCAGCATTATCCTCAAGCAAGTTATTCCCAGGATTTGCTCTTTTCCTTTACTTGAAGTATGGGCACTACTATTATCATTGTGGAATTGCCCTTTACCACGTTTGTCGGATCATCGCTGTGCTTTACCTCGATATCCATCTGCTTGCTGTCAACCTCAAAATATTTTTCCAAAATTTCAGCAAATTCTCTCGTTACTGCGTCAATTACCTTTTCCGGCACCTGCGAACGCTCACTTGTAAGAATAACCTTAAGTCTGTTTTTCGCAGTTGAAGCGGAATTGTTTTTAAATAAATTTCGTATGTTCATATTTTAACATAAGACAGTATCTTAAAAAATACTGCACTCCTTTCTCCGCTTAAGAATTATTTTTTTGAAAACGCCTTTTTGATTTTTTCAAAAAAGCCCTTAGGTTCCTCTTCAACTTCCATTCCCGCAAGCTGTCTTGCTATCTTGTCGTAAGCCTTTCCCGCTTTTGAATTGGGGTTTGTAACGGCAGGCTCGCCCTTATTGCTTGCTTCGATTATGCAGCTGTCCTCCGGAATAGCTCCGAGAAGCTTGATTCCGAGAAGCTCTCTTGTGTCCTCAATATCGAGCATATCGTTTTTCTTTATCATATCCGGACGTGTACGGTTTACGACAAGCGACGGATCCTCAATTCCTTCCGCATAAAGCAGACCGATTATTCTGTCGGCGTCTCTTATCGAAGACACCTCAGGTATTGCAACGACTATTGCCTTCTCAGCACCTGCAACAGCGTTTTTGAAGCCCTGCTCGATACCTGCCGGGCAGTCGATTATTACAAAATCGAATTTTTCCTTGAGTTCTGCGCAAAGCGCCTTCATCTGATCCGGATTTACGGCATTTTTGTCCTTTGTCTGTGCCGCCGGCATTATGTAAAGCTCCTCAAAACGCTTGTCCTTAATAAGCGCCTGATTGAGTCTGCATTTTTTCTCAACATAATCAACAAGATCATATACTATTCTGTTTTCAAGACCCATTACGAGGTCAAGATTTCTCAAGCCTATATCGCCGTCCACAAGAACAACGCTTTTACCTAATTTTGCCAACGCAGTACCGATATTGGCAGTTGTAGTCGTTTTGCCGACTCCGCCCTTACCTGATGTTACAACTATTACTTGGCCCATTTTATTTCCTCCATAAGTTATTTTTATATATTAACTGCCGACTCAATACTTATAAACTCTCCCGAAATTCTTGCGATTTCCGGGCGTATTGCCAATTTCGGCTTGCCATCCGGTGATTTTGCGATTATGTGTGCTATGCGTATCTGAAGCGGAACCATGCAAAGCGCATAAATATATGCACTTTCATCACCCTCACAGCCCGCATGAGCAGTTCCTCTCAATGTTCCGAGTACAAATATGCTTCCTCTTGCCTTAATGACAGCTCCGGCGTTTACGTCGCCTATTACAACTATATTCCCGTCGTATTCGACCGTATCTCCGCTTCTTACAGTACCGTCCACATACCTTGTGGGAATATCCTGAGACTTGTGACAAGGCCTTGCGCTTTCCTGCTCGGCATCCTTGCGGCGCCTTGATGACCTTGTGCTTTCGCTTTTTCTTACAAACGGGTGACTTCTGAAATCATCCATTGTCATGTAATCGACATTTGCACAGTCTACATATTCTCTTGTTATTTCGGCAAGCTTCTGTTTTTGTTCTTCCGAAAAGTGATTCCCGACAAGCTTTACAGTATTAAGTCTTGTACCCTTAAAAAAGTCTTCGCGCTCCTTAAGAAAATCCTTATATGTTCCGAAGAGCTTTTCATCATCAAGTCTGCTGTCGAGATAAATATCTACTCCGTCTTTTGTTCCCTTAAGCTTAATATCGCTGTTTTCCACTTAAATACCTCCGCAAGATAAATCAATATCAAAATTTTTGAGTGCCTCTGCAAGCTTGTACACGGGCAGTCCCACAACATTAAAATAGCACCCTTCTATGCCCTTAATAAACATAGACGCTTTTCCCTGAATGGCATACGCGCCTGCTTTATCGAGTACATATTCGGTTTCAACGTAATGGCGCGCTTCTTTCTCGGAGATTTCTCTCATATGAACAAGCGTCACATCATAATCGGTGTATGTTTTTCCTTTTCCGTCTATCAAGGCAAAGCCGGAAATTACCTTGTGCGTCTTGCCGCTGAGCAGCCCGAGCATATGTATCGCATCGTTTTCATCGTGCGGCTTGCCGAGTATCACGTCGTCCGCCACCACTGCCGTATCAACGCCTATTATGACGCTCTCATCGGTAATATCCGTATTTTCATACACATACCGAGCCTTTTCCAGCGCAAGCATTGTGCTCTGCTGTTCGGGCGGAATATAGCCTTTGAGTTCTGTCTGTTTTTCAATAAAGCCGCGTTCGTCAAATTCAGACGCTCTTATTTCAAAAACAGCGCCCATGTTTGAAAGCAATTCGCGTCTTCTCGGGGATGCCGATGCGAGAATTAATTGTTTCATATCATTTCTTAAAATACATCAACAATCCGGCAATAATACCCAACACCGTACCGAAATTCACCTTTATTGAAATGCCGAAGCATATCCTCAATACAGACAAATCTATCCACGTCGGAGTACCCGATGTGCCGAAGCTGAAGCTGTACGTAAATATCGGACTGTTAATAAGCCTTGCAAGCAAATCGCCCACAAACGTTCCCATTATTACTCCTGCTGTCATAAACAGCAGGAGCATCCATACCGAATGTTTTTTCATGAGTTATCAGATTATATACTTTTGAGACTTAGGCTGTTTTTTGTCCAGCTCTTCCTTCTTTGTCTCGTAGCCTTTTCTGCCCATGAGAGCGTATGTGGCATTTTTGCCCTCTTCAACTCCCGGTTGGTCGTATGCGTTAATATTCAAAAGCTCGCCTGCAAAAGCAGTTTCCATTTCAAAGAAGTATAAGAGCTGTCCGAGTGTATTTGCGTTCAGTCTTGAAAGCGTTATTGTTCTGCTCCACTTCTGCGAAGCGTTTATTGCGTATTCGGTTGCAGACTGCTCTGTAAGTATAAGCTCGTTGAATGTGTGTCCCTTAAGGAAAGAGAGTGACGGAATATCGTCATATCCGCCGGGTATTTCAACGCGCGTTCTGTAATTGCCAACGCCTATGAATGTGATTACCTTATCGGACGGACCCTCTGTATAGAGCTGTACCTGAGAATGCTGGTCTGTAACGCCTATCGATTTAACCGGAGTCTGACCCTTATTTACAACAACGCCGTCGTTATCGTATTTTTTACCGAGGCTCTCTGCCCAGAGCTGAGCATACCAATCGGCAATATATTTAAGAGAATCGGCATACGGCATCATTACGGAAATATTCTTGCCTCTGTTCATGGCAATAACCTGCTGAACGGCAAACATAGCCGCAGGATTCTTATACATATTCTTTTCCTTGCATATTTCGTCCATATGAGCCGCACCCTTGAGCATAGCGTCTATATCTATTCCGCATACAGCCGCAGGGAGAAGACCTACCGGGCAAAGCTCGGAGAAACGTCCGCCTACACCGTCGGGCACTATAAACTTCTTGAACTTTTCCTGCTTGCATATTTTTGCGAGGTTGCCCTTTTCGGCATCGGTCGTTACTATTATATTGTTTACATAATTATCGCCGAGCTTTTCAATGAGCATATCTCTTACGAGCAGATACTGGGACATTGTTTCCGATGTGCTGCCCGACTTTGTTATAACATTGAACATAGTCTTTTCAATATCGATAACGTCAAACAATGCCGACATTCTCTCCGGGTCCACATTGTCAATTACATAAAGACGCGGGCAGCCGTTTCTCGCTTCCTTTGAAAGGTCGTTATAATATATATGATTAAGTGCCTGCTGAACAGCTATCGGTCCCAAAGCGGAGCCGCCTATGCCGAGTACAACAAAGTTGTCGAACTTAAACTTAATTTCGTCCGCAGTTTTCTTAATATCATTTACAACATCGTCCTGAGAATAAGGCAGATCCATCCACGCCGTGTATGTATTTACGCCGTCTTCTCTTTTTTTAGCTATAACATCGCAAGCCTCTGCTATTTTCTTCTCGTAGCCTGCCATTTCTTCCTCGGTTATCCCATCTTTAACGAAATCGCTCATAAGATAGTTATAATCGAAAATAATAGTGTTATCCATGTGCCCTCCACATTTATATATGATTCATTAAGTTATGTCAATTAGATAAAATTCTGACTTGTATATTATAACACAAATTCCCCAAAAATCAAATATATATTCTACAAATTGCCAAATATATTTACCCGCGCGCCGCAAAATTCGCCTTCAGACGCAAAAATGGCTTTTTTCATTCAAAAAACCAAAAGAGAACCCCGAAAAGGATTCTCTTTTTCCAAATCAACCAATATATTTTTTCATTACAGGCAATATCGTCTCTGCGTAAATATAATATCCCGTTCCGTTTGGATGCCACTTGTCATGATAAACAAAAGCTCCTCTTTTATCCTCAGGCACCTCGTTCAATTTCTCACGAACGGCAGAATAGCAGTCCGCCAAAGGAATCCCACATCTTGCAGCGGTATTTCTTACCGCGTCAATATACATATCATACGAAGCAACACCGCTGCCGTAATACACGCTTCCCTGAATCGGAAATACAGTGTGCATTATGACTTTAGGCGTTATCGCCTTTGAAAGCGAAATTATCCTTTCAAGATCCGCCTCATATTTTTCTATCGTTTTTGAGCTTATCCAATCGTTTATTGTGCAGCCCTCAAACACTATCGCATACGGAGATATTTCCTTTATATAATGATCAAAATAATCCTCTGCATATCGTTCGGCTGTACACGAACCGACTCCGCAATTTACGACAGCGTATTCGCCCGTGTAAAATTCGATTCTGTGAATGTATATTTCGGTGTTTTCTCTTGCGCTTATTTCAAAGCGATGAATACCGTCCTCGAGCTTAAAATTGAACAGGCAAATGCACTTATTCATTTCCGTATCAAAGGACTGTACCTTATACTCACCCACACAGCTTCCGTCAACATAAAATCCGACAAAAGCATCATCCGGACGCGCCATTAAAAACACTCTGCAAAATGCGAATTTTTCATTCAGCACGAGGCTTTTGTTTTTTATTATGCCGAATTGCCCGTTTTTGTCCTCGCACAGCGAAGTAAGCTTATCCGAATAATACTCCTTTGCGCTTGAGCCTGACGAAATATTGTACGCATCACGTATGAGATTCACATAATTCGGAAATCCGAACGGCAGCATACGCAGATCCGAGCATTTGCAAGGCGGCTCAAGTGAATAATCAGCGCCAACGCCCTCGCCCCATGTATGCGAATCGCCGAGCATTGCAATAATTTTCATTGCATATATACCGCTGTAAGCTTGTAAAGCGTCCTTTCCTTATTATTAAACGAGCAAAGCCTTAACTGCTTTTCCGTTTTCAAGGTCATCAAACGCCTTATTTATGTCGCTGACGCTGTATGTTGATGCAACAGCACGTATTTTCGGCATAATATCGGGATGTGTTTCGAGGAAATCTATATATCTTGCAACGTCGCAAAGTGAATATTGTGAAGAGCCTATGAGCTGGAGTGCGGCAAATGTTATGCGCTCAGGAGAAATTTCCACCTTGCCCTGACTTGAATACTGTCCCGGTATCAGGTATACGCCTCTGTTTCTGAGCCAATCGATACCCTGAGGAACGGCCAAATGAGCGCCGCTTCCCTCAAACACAACGTCCGCACCGAGGCCGTTGCTCATTTCCATGATTTTTTCCTTGATTTCATCAGCGCTTACATTGTCAAGAGTATAGCATACAGTCGCACCGAGTGCTTTTGCAAGCTTTTCTCTTTGAGGATTCGTTCTGCCCGCAACGCTTACTATGTTTTTGATTCCGAGCGAAGCAAAATATGCCACAGCAAACATTCCCACCGGTCCGAGTCCCTGAATAACGACAGTTTCCGCCTTTGAAAAATCATTTCCCGCTTTTTCTCCGAGCGAAACAGCATGAAGCGTCGTAGGACCCGCGCACGCAAATACAGCAGTCGTCACCGCATCAAGGTCACTCGGAACCTTTACGAGATTTTTTACCGGAGCATAATTATATTCTCCGAAGCCTCCGTGAAAATGCGGAGCAGTATCGGGATGTCCTCCGTTTGTAACGCCGAGATGTACGCAGTTTGCGTCATCACCGTCATGGCAAAGCAAGCATTCTCCGCACGGGCAGGCAATATCGATTATAACCGTGTCGCCCTCATGTATTCCGTATTCATCGGCATCAGCGTCATTTATAGCTTCAACACAGCCTATGAACTCATGTCCGAGTATGACCGGTACAGAAGTTCCGAGATTTCCGTGCATAAAATGCAGATCCGTTCCGCATATTCCGCTTGCCGTCAATTTTACCGCCGCCATACCCTCGGCAGGCTTTGTAAGCGGATATTCTCTTATTTCAAACGGCTTCCCCGCCCCCGTAAATACTGCCGCTTTTGCTTTTTTTGTCAAATCAATCATTGCTAACACCTTCCTATTTACATCAAATTAAATTTATTCGTCGGCAAACAATGCCGACTCAATCAAAAAACTCACATACCGATATATTGCGCTCAGTTTGTTATTATCGCATCAAAGCCCTTGAATGATTCAAGAAGAGGAACAAGCTGTTCTTTTTTCAAAGACTCAATGTCACTGTACGGATATTTTCTTCCGAGTGCCGTATATTTTTCCGCACACAAATTATGAAACGGCAAAAGATTAACTGTTTTTGCACCTGTCGGCACAAGAACATCAGCCATTTTCTTCATATACTCAACGCTGAAATTATGCCCCGGTATTACGGGAATCCTTATCGTAACGCTCTTGCCCGCTTTTACAAGTCCCGTTATGTTGTCTGTCACGGGCTTGAGGCTTCCGCCCGTCATTTTGCGGTAATCCTCTTCGGTTGCTGCTTTGAGGTCAACATAATATTCATCTGCATATTGCATAATGTCCTCAAACACTTCAAAGCTTGCCTGAGCCGCAGTATCAATAAGCACTCTTATGCCTGCCTCACTGCACTTTCTTGCAAGCTCCACCGCAAACTCCGGCTGGCTTAAAGGCTCTCCTCCCGAAAGCGTCACGCCGCCTCCGGACTCGGCATAAAAATCCTTATCCTCATATATTGCTTTCATTATTTCGTCAGAATCGAGCACCTTACCGTTTATTTCAAGAGCACCGTGCGGACAAACAGAAGCGCATTTTCCGCACAAAACACATTTTTCTCTTGACAGCTCATGCTCTCCCGAAGAAGTAATCATATGAGCACCAGCACCGCATACCGAAGCACACAAGCCGCAGGAAACGCACAGGTTTTTGTGATACATGAGTTGTTTTTCCGTGTGTATCGTTTCCGGATTGTGGCACCATGCGCAGTGGAGCGGACAGCCCTTGAAAAAAACAGTAGTCCTTATTCCGGGGCCGTCGCCCAATGAAAATCTTTGTATGTGACTTATTCTGCCCTTCATATCGACGGATGCTCCGTACGCTTGAGAATATCAAGCTGAACGCTCGGCAAAAGCTTTGTATAATATGCGCTGAAGCCCGATACTCTTACTACCATTGAGCTGTATTTATCGGGATTGTTCATTGCATCATAGAGTATGTCTCTCGAAACGGTATTCATTTGTATCTCCTGACCGCCGTGATTGAAGTATACTCTTATGAGCGAGCCGAGCTTTTTGCGTTTTTCATCGTCCTCAAACATAGACGGAGGATATTTCTGATTTACGACTGTGCCCGTTGCAGACTTTGTATAATCCGGCTTTGAAAGAGAAAGCAGAGCCGCCGTAGGACCTTTTTTATCCATGCCGTGCATAGGTGAAGCGGCGTCGCTCACTTCGCTTTGCGACAAACGTCCATCCGGAGTAGCCGCTATGCAGTGTCCCGCATCTATATTCTGTACGTTTGAAGCAATGGCAATGTATACCGGGCCGCCGTCTACCGTGCGGTAGTCGCTGAATACTTTATAGTGCTCTTCAATAAACCACTTTGCGTATTTATCGACAAAATCATCGTTGTTGCCGTACTTCGGGCAAGCAAGCATGAGAGATCTTTCCTTTTCGTAGCCCTCAAAGTTTGCCTTTAATATCTCGGTCATATGTTCAAGCGACATTACCTTGTCATTATAAACGAGCTTTTCAATAGCCGCAAGAGAATCCGCAATAGTTGCAATACCCATACATGCGGCACCGTGTGCGGAAGGATATTCAGAGCCGCCCATATTTATATCGAGTCCCTTTTCAATGCAACCGTCACAGAAGCACGAAAGGAACGGCGACTGATAATCCTCAGGCTTTATTTTGCTGTACGCGCCGTGAATAAATTCCATATATTTTTCTGCGCCGTAACGCATCTGCTCATCGAGCGCCGCCAAAAACTCATCCATTGTTTTGAATTTGTCAGGCGTACCCGTCTCGGGTCCTATTCTGTTGCCCGTAAGCATATCAACACCGTCATTCAGTGCAAGCTCAAGGAATTTAGGCGAATTGTACCGTCCGTCAGACCACGGCGGCTGTTTGCCCTGAATAAAGTTTTCAATACAGCCTACCATGCAGTAGTTTCTGCAATCCTCAAGCGCATAGCCGTATCTTTCAAGTGCGGGAATATTTGCCTCATCGTTCATCATTGCCGGATAACCGAGTCCCGTGCCGACAACCTTAAGGCAGGCATCGACAAATTCCGCGTCCGTATTTTTGCTTATTCTTGCCGAGAGATTCGGTCCCGGTATATGGCAATCGTTTACCGCATCGAGAATAATATACGAAAGCTCATTTACCGCATCGCTTCCGTCCTCGGGCTTAACGCCGCCTATTGCAATATTTGCAACATCGTCATAGCCCAAAAACTGCGTATGCTCATGCAGTTTATAAAGCGCGCAGGCAACAATATCTTCGGCATCATCCTTTGTCAAAGCGCCCGACTCAACATCGGCCTTATAATACGGATACAAATACTGATCCATACGTCCGAAAGCCATTGCATATCTCTCTTCGTATATGAACAATATATATGACATGAACACAAGCTGGAGCGCCTGGCTGAAGGTCTCGGGGGCATTTGTCGCAACGTAACGGCAGCACTGAGCCTCTTTTTCAAGACCGAGCTTTTGAGCCTCGTCGGCATATTGGCAAAGAACAACGCTCATTGCCTCCATTGTTTTGCGGGCAGCCTTGAGAAAATCTGTTTTCTGCGAATCGTCCTCGTATTTTTTCAGTGAAGAATCTATATCGGCTATCACGCCCGGTATGCCCTTTTGCAAAAAGTGCTCGTAATTCGGTGCATAATGATCATATCCCGTGCCGAAGGTTCTTCTGCCCATTTCGGAAACGATTTTATTTGCGTCCGGGAACGGTTCTTCCTCTGAAAATATACCCTGTATTGAACCTAATATTCTGTCGTTTTTATAAACGTGCTTTCTGTGTCCTACAAAAAGATTGTAAATGCCGTCCGCGCGGCGAAGAACGTTTGACTGCTGAAGATTTTTGGAATATCCTTCTGCCAGCAGACTGTTTATTGAATACTTGCCTCGCACTGCGGAGGTTGACATTTCGGATTTTAATTCTTTCAAGCTCATTTTCTCACATCCTTATCCGTTTTGTTTCGGCAGATATTGTGTCTTTAGCATCAAGTCCGAAAAAAACGGGAAATATAATACCGCATAAAATAGATCTGCGATAATAAAAGTATACAACAATATATTTTTTTATTCAACATTCGATATTGACAAAAGTGGATTATTATGATATTATTTTCTCAGAGGTGATAAAAGCATGGAATTCGTTGCGGTAACATTCAACAGCACTCCGGTGGTAAGGTTTGCGCATTTGTATGAATCAAAGCAATCAAGCTGGGAAATATTCGAGCACAACACGCTTATGGAAATAACTGCCGTGGAAAAGGGCAGTCTCATAATGAAGGATAACAAAACCGGTCAGAAGCACATGTTCAACGAGGGCAGCGTATATACTACACTGCATAAAAATTACACGGTGGAAACAATAGGCGACTTTCACAGACACGTCACCTGCGCATTGACTCCCGACAAAATATCGAATATACTCTACACCAAGGACGTGCTCGAAATGTCGGCTGATATAAAAAACGACCAGAGCATGACCGCAATAGTACCGCTCGTATTTGAAGAAAACGATTCCGCCGCCATTGCACTCAAGCTGAAAAAAACAGTCGATATGTTCCACAGCTCAGACGTATTCAGAAATATAAAGTCAACCGCAATGCTCCTTGATATACTGTCATTTGCAACAACAAGGTCTGTCGAGATTGCACAAAAGGAAGTATCCGGCATTACTCGTTGCAATCATACGCTTTACTGTCAGCAGGCAATGCGTTACATTGCCGCTCATATAAGGGAGCCTATCAACGTCGAAGAGATTGCGGAAGCAATGAATGTAAGCTACGGGCATTTGAGCAGACTGTTCAAAAAGCAGACAAATTACACGCTTGTCGATTATATCAACAAGGAAAAGGTTCGCAAAATGGAAGAGCTTCTGTGGACAAAAAAGATGTCCGTTTCCGAGGTTGCCAAAGGCGTCGGCATCAGCGATGAAAAATATGCCTCGAGACTTTTCAGACGCTACACGGGGCTTACAATAAGCTCCTATGTAAAGCTGTACCGCAAATAATATTTTATTCCGTTCTTTTGATTATTTTACTCTGTACTCAAAACCGAGTTCTTCAAGGAACGGAACATTTTTTACCGTAAATGTCTTGCCTTTAAGATACTCAAGTATATCAGCGTCACTTTCAAAGTCAAACGACAGCTTGTACGAATAAAGAGCCTGATGCTGATATTTTACAGTAGCTCTGCTTCTCACTCCGTATTTCACATCGCCCACAAGAGGGAATCCGTTATGTGCAAACTGAGCACGTATCTGATGCGTTCTGCCCGTTATAAGCTCAGCCTCAACAAGCGCAATGGAATCCTTTCTTTCAATAAGTCTGTATTTTGTTATCGCAGTCAGTGAATTTGCCGAGCGACGTCTGTCATAAACGCTCACCTTGTTGTTTGTGCTGTCCTTCTCGATAAAATTCTCAAGCTTACCCTCTTTTTTTGGCGGCAAGCCCTCGGTTGCGCAGAGATATTTCTTTGTTATCTCTCTTTTCTTTATCTTTTCGTTCATTATTCTGAGAGAGGGCGCATTTTTGGCTATTATTACCATTCCACCCGTATTCTGATCGATTCTGTTGCACAAAGCAGGCACAAAAGTGTTTTCCTCATCGGGTCTGTATTCGCCGCGCTGTATCATAAGCGCAATCGCCTGATCGATAAGCGTTGTTTTCTTTGCACCGTCAACCTCGTGTACGGGAAGTCCCGCGGGCTTATTTACGATCATAATGTTGCCGTCCTCATAAACAATGTCAAGCTCGATATCCGTATTCACGGCGCGTGCCTTGTTTTGAGAAGCGGCGTCAAAAAAATCGTCCTTTACGTATACCTGAACTATATCGCCCTCATTGAGCCGCGTATCGTTTTTTCCTCTTTTGCGGTTTACTTTTACGTTTTTAGTCCTTAGAGCCTTGTATATAACCGACAAAGGCAATTCGGGAAGCGCCTTCCGCATAAATTTATCAAGCCTTTGACCTGCGTCATTCGAATTTACCTTAAATTCTTTCATTGCCTTTGTGTCATTTCCTTTCTCCGCAATTTTTTCATACGTTTTCACGCTTTGGCTTTGTTTTTCTTTTTTATCATTATCAGGATAACCGCAATCAGAATTACAGCTACCGCCGCCGCGATCAATATAATCGGTATCATATCTGCATTTCTTTCACCCGACATATCGCCTGAGCTTTCAGTCTCCCATTCAAACAGCACAAGTCCGTCCTTGCCGAGAACGTTATTTGCAAGCATCGTTCCTTCGCTTTGAGCGTTATTGAATATAATTTTTACATCGTTCATGCTTTCCATGCGTTCCGAAAAATTACATTCATATGAATTTCCTTCAAAATCAGTAACGTTATTGAACAGTCCGCCCAATGTGCCACTGCAATATTCAGCAAGCGGATAGACAGCCTTGCCGACGGCTTTTCCCGTGCTGTAATAATTGCATACGGTTCCGTATACCTCCTGAGCCAATCCGTATACGGTGCCTCCCGAATAATTTATCTCGGATATACAGTTTATGACCTTGCCTGTCTTGGTTATCTCCTTAAAAGGACTGAAGAATGCTTTTCCCGTGCTGCTTTCTCTTTCGCCCGTAAACCTTACATTCATTACAGTCCCCGTCAGATACGGGAATACAGAGCTGCTTCCGCTGTTCAAGCTCAAATCTGCCCTGATCTCATACCCCTTGCCGTCATAAACTCCCGCAAAGCAATACTTCATAAGGTTCATGGCTCCGCTTCCCGTGTAAACAAGCCCGTCGCCCAATTCGCTCATATCTATGTCTGCTGCCTGCTCAAAATAAGCATTCTCCGTGAGCACGTTTATTCCGTCTGACGTTACCTTAACAGTCGTCGAGCAAGCCTTCGTGAAGTAATAGAAATCCTCAGGCGTTTTTATTATGTACGGAGCATCCTTTGTGCCTTTTCCCTCCAGATAAGAAAGATAATTACATTCAAGCACGGTTATGTCTTGCATAACCGCTCTGCCGCCGTACGTTATGAACAGACTTTCCACAGACTCGTCTATAACCTCGCGGTTTACCATTATTGTTTCCTCGGTATTGTAAAGCAGAATATTATATCCGTCATATACCGTATCCGCCGAGCCGTCCTCATATTCAACAGTAAGCACAAGCTTTATATCTTCAACCTTGTCGCCTATAAAGCAATAGCTTTTTGTCAGAGATTCATCTACTTTAATCGCTCTTATGTTTTTTGTACTGTTGTGGTCTGTCGAAACAGATTCCATAATATAGCACGCTGTCGGGATATAAAGATGCTTTGAAAGATCCATTCCTCTGTATACAATATCGTTTTCGTATACGGTTACAATATATCCCTCACTGTCAATTTCATTTGTGTTGTAAATAAGTGCCGATTTATCCTCGTTAAACACACGTATCTGCGATGTCGAGCTGTTATGAATGAGCCTTGCCGATGTGCCGTTATTGTCATCATAATTAACCATCTCGCTGAATGCCGCATGAGTATGACCCGAGCACATTATGACCTCTTTGTATTCATCAAGAATCGCTTTGAAGCGCATTATGTTGGTATTTTCAGGTCTTATGTTGAGCGGCTGAACGTAAACTCCCGGGAAAACATCTCCCGGACCCCAATTAAGGAAGTTCGCGTGTTCATATATGAAAATATTCACACCCGTACCCGAATATTCTTCAAGTAGCGCTTCAAGCCAGTCGAGCTGTTCTGCAGAAAAGCAGTCCTCAACAGAAGAATTATCGATCTGAGTAAGCTTGTCCTGTGCCATGAAAATAAACAAGTCTCCGTTTTCAGCTATCTTATAAAAATAAAGCTTTCCGTCATTGCCCTGAGATGACATATACTTCAGATAATTTTCCGTACTGCCCGTATCGTGATTTCCTATTGCCGCCCAAATTCTTCCCGTATAGTCCGACTGTTCGATAACCGAAGCATATTTTGCAAATTCAGCATCGGACCCCAGATTTGTATAGTCGCCCGAAATACAAATAAGGTCAATGCCCGTATGTTCGAAATAATTGAGCGCTTCAAGCCATTTTCTGTCGGAATACTGATAATTTATGTGAATATCGGAAAGTGAGGCAAATTTAAGCTCTTCTTTTCCGCTTGAAAATCTTTTTTCCTCGGGAATAATTGCAGACGCGCTCTCTTTTATTACGTCCTCCTCAACGGCATTTACCGTTATTCTTGTTGCACCCTCGGGTATCGCACAGGCACGTGCCATTTTGTATTCGACCTTTTCGCCCGTAATTTCAAGCCTTGCAATATACTTATAATCCTCGAGTATGCCGTTATCATCGGCAAAATACAGCTCATAAAATCCGTTTTCATAGGATTTGTCAGACGGTGTAACGGTAATCACGCCCTCGGCATACCCTGCCCTTGAACTGTTTTCGCCCGTAAATTCATAAGTTACAGTTAAATTTTCAGCCGCATCGGCATACATATCGGGTGCGCCCGTCCACAAAAGGACAACGCACATCACCACCGCAACAATCAATGTTACGGTTTTTGTCATCAGTCGTTTCATTTTACGGTATTACTGTATCTTTCGCAAATAAAATGCAGAATCCTTTCTGTAAAATATTTTCAGTCGGCTTTTCATTCGCCGTCCCATGCACTTATGTATCTCTTTTGTCCTTCAGAGAGCTTGTCTGTTTTTATATTCATGCTCGCAAGCTTAATTGCGGCAACCTGTTCATCTATTTCAGCCGGTACCTGTATAAGCTTGTTCGGAAGAGTTTTACCGACGCTGTTCAGGTAGAGTACGCTCTGAAGCTGTATTGCAAAGCTCATATCCATTATTTCCGCCGGGTGTCCGTCGCCTGCCGCAAGATTTACAAGTCTGCCCTCTGCAAGAAGATTCAATTCTCTGCCGTCCGGCATTACATATGCCGTAATGTTGTCCCTCGCTTCAAACGAGTCGACGCACATGGCTTTAAGGTCGTTCTTGTTTATCTCAACGTCAAAATGACCTGCGTTTGCAAGGAGAACTCCGTTTTTCATTTTTTCAAAATGTCTGCCCGTAATTACGTCCTTACAACCCGTGAGCGTTACAAAAATATCTCCCAGCTCTGCCGCCTCGTCCATAGTCATGACAGAAAAGCCGTCCATATGCGCTTCTATTGCTTTTACGGAATCGATTTCCGTAACTATTACGTTTGCGCCGAGGCCCTTCGCCTTTGCCGCAACTCCTCTGCCGCACCAGCCGTAGCCTGCCACAACGACAGTCTTTCCCGCCACGATCAGATTTGTCGTGCGCATTATGCCGTCCCACACAGATTGTCCCGTGCCGTATCTGTTGTCAAACAAATGCTTGCACTTTGCGTTGTTTACGGCTATCATGGGTATTCTGAGCAGTCCCTCGCGTTCAAGCGCCTTAAGACGCATTATTCCCGTCGTCGTCTCCTCACAGCCGCCCGTTATGCCGTCAATGAGATCTGTCCTTTGAGTATGCAGTATGTTTACAAAATCACCGCCGTCGTCTATTATTATATCCGGCTTTATGTCAAGCGCCATATTGAGATGACGTTTGTAATCGTCCATGGAAGCACCGTGTATTCCGTACACATTGAGTCCCTCTTCAACGAGTGCCGCCGCAACAGCATCCTGCGTGGAAAGAGGATTGCAGCCTGTAACCGCGCACTCGGCACCGAGATTCCTCAGCACGAGCGCCAGATATGCCGTTTTTGCTTCAAGATGAACCGACACGGCAATGCGTTTCCCCTTGAGCGGTTTTTCAGCCGAATACATATTGTCGTACGATGACAATATGGGCATATGCTTTTTTACCCACTCTATTCTCTTACTGCCCTGAGGGGCAAGCGATTTATCTTTTATTTCATAATCTGCCATTAATATAATGCGTCCGTTGTTTTATTCGGACGCTTCCTCCTGTTCAATTTACATAAAAAGCCGCCTTTATTCCAAAACGGCATATATCTTGTCCGAGCAATGCGAAAAGCTTATTCCTCGCTCAAAATTTTATCCACCTGAGCATACAGCTCTTCTATTGTGCCGTCATTGCGTATTATTTTGTCGGCGTATTTTGCCTTTTCCTCAAACGGTGCCTGGTTTTTTATTTTATTTACTACCTGCTCCCTTGTGGAATTGTCACGCAGCATGGCGCGTGCTATCTGTATTTCGTAAGGCGTATAAACCACCCACACCTCATCCGTTATCTTTTGCATTCCAGCTTCTATCAAAAGCGGCGCGTCAACAACGGCGATAGGCACATTCTTTCGTCTCAATTCCTCGAGCATACTGTTTGTTCTCTCTATCACGCGCGGATGTATTATGGAATTAAGCTTTTCCACAAGCTTTTTATCCTTGAATACGATTTCGGCAAGTTTTTTTCTGTTGACCGTTTTATCTTCATTGAGAATACTGTCCGAAAATTCTCTTATAACGTCGTAATAAGCGTCATTTCCGACATCGAGCACTCTTTTTGATTCAATATCCGCGTCTATTACGGGAATGTTTTTGTTTTTAAGGTAAGCCGACACCGTAGATTTTCCGGATGCAATACCACCGGTAAGACCTATTATTTTCATTGAAACTGTCCATACCTTTCTTTTGGATTTGAGCCGCTTTTAATAAAGCTCTCCGAAAACAACATATGTTGATTCAAGCCTTGGCGTCACCCCAGTTGGGGCCGGACCCTATATCCGCCACAAGCGGAACGTCAAGCTTTACCGCATTTTCCATACAATCCTTGAGTATGAGCATTACATCCTCAAGCTCGTTTTTGTCTGCCCTTACAACAAGCTCGTCGTGCACCTGCAAAATAAGCTTTGAGCGCATATTCCGTTTTTTAAGCTCGTTGAAAACGTTTATCATTGCAACCTTTATCACGTCCGCCGCAGAGCCCTGAACAGGCATATTCACGGCGATTCTTTCCGCCGCACTCCTGAGCATAAAGTTCCTCGAATGAATATCTTCAAGCGAGCGTCGCCTGCCGTATATTGTCTTGCAATATCCGTTTGTGCGCGCAAACTCTATGCTTTTTTCCATATATGAGCCTATCGTCGGGAAGTGCTGCATATAATCGTTTATAATGCTTTTTGCCTGAGCTCTCGATACGGAAAGATTCTTTGCAAGGCCAAAGTCCGATATTCCGTATATTATCCCGAAATTGACAGCCTTTGCCTGCCCTCTGAGTGCGTCCGTCACCTCGTCATACGGAACCGAAAATACATCGGAGTCTGTTTTCCTGTGAATAACCTCGCCGTTCACAAAAGCGTCTATAAACTTTTCATCTCCCGACATATGTGCGAACATTCTCAGCTCGATCTGAGAATAGTCGGCATCGGCAATAACATAATCTCCGCCTGCGACAAACGCTTTGCGAATCTGGCTTCCCTCTTCGGTTCTTACGGGAATATTCTGCAAATTTGGGTCTGTACTGCTCAGCCTGCCCGTATTCGTTACCGTCTGATTGAATGTCGTGTGAACCTTTCCGTTTTCATCGGCTGCCTCGCAAAGTCCGTCGATGTATGTGGATTTCAGTTTTGTAAGCTGTCTGTAATTTATTATAAGTTCTATTATCTCGTGCGTACCTCTCAGCTGTTCAAGCACCTCGTTGTCGGTCGAATAGCCCGTTTTCGTTTTTTTGATTACGGGTAGCTTTAGCTTGCCGAACAATACGTCGCCGAGCTGTTTTGTCGAATTTATATTGAACTCGTATTCGGAAAAGCCGTATATTTTTTGTTTCAGCTGTGATATTTTTATGTCGTATTCCTTGCCGAGCTGCAAAAGCATATCCGTATCCACGCAAAAGCCTTCTTCCTCCATTGAAAAAAGAACTTCTATGAGCGGATGTTCAATATCTCGGTACAGCGAAAGCATACCCTGCTCTGAAAGCATTGCTTCCATATTCTCTTTGAGGCTCGTCAGGGATGAAACATCATTTTTCCACGACGCTCCCACATATTTTGACGCCATATAATCAAGGTCTCTGCGGAAGCCGACCGCATCAAGTAAATATGCCGCAACCGTATAGTCAAAAGTCGCATTTTTTACTTCAAAGCCGCCCCTTGCACACGTGTGCATAGCGCATTTTATATCCTGAAGATATTTTTTTACCGATTCATCCTCAAATACTTCTCCAAGCTTAATGCAAAGTCCGTCATAAGTGCAGTTTGACTTGAATACTTTTGTGCCTGTCCACAAAATGCAGCCTCCGGGGGCAATGCCGTCAGCGCCGCTTGCAAAAACAGATACTTCCTTTTCTGCTTTTATTGCACCAATTACGTTTTCAAGCCCTGCCTCTTCAATATCCATGCATATACAGCTCGGGTTGCTCTCCTTATCATTTTTGCCGGCAGAGCCTATTTTCTCAAGTATTTTTACAAGCTCAAGCTCTTCGAGCATACTGCATAGCTCCTCTGTCGGTGCGGGAGCATATATTTCGTCTTGAATTTCGGGCAGCTCGACAGGCGCATTTTTTACTATTTCCGCAAGAGTTCTGCTCATATATGCAGAATCCTTTGCGCTCTCAAGCTTTGTTTTTGTTGCGGAGGGCTTCATTTCATCAAGGCTTGAATATATCCCGTCAAGCGTATTATAGCTCTGAAGCAACGATACTGCCGTCTTCTGCCCTATTCCTGCGACTCCCGGGATATTGTCCGAGGAATCTCCCATGAGCGCTTTGCAGTCAACAAACTGTTCAGGTGCAATTCCGTACTCCGAAACAAATGTCTCTCTGTCAAACACCACTATTCCGGAAACACCTTTCTTTGTGTACAAAACCGTCGTATTGTCGTCTATGAGCTGGAGAGAATCCCTGTCGCCCGTAACAAGATATGATTTGATATCTTTTGCGCTCGCCTTTGCCGAAAGCGTGCCGAGTATGTCGTCTGCCTCAAAGCCCTCTGCGCTCAGAACGGTTATTCCGAATTTTTTCAGCAATTCCTTTAATATTTCTATCTGTGACAAAAGCTGTTCGGGTGTACTGCTTCTGCCCGCCTTATAATCCTTGTACATTTTATGCCTGAACGTAGGCGCGTGCAGGTCGAACGCCACAAATACCGCATTCGGAGAATATTCGGATATTATTTTCATGAGCATGGTAATAAATCCGTATATCGCATTCGTATGCGTTCCGCGTGACGTAACAAGCTCGGGAATTGCATGAAACGCCCTGAATACCAGGCTGTGACCGTCCAACACCATTATTTTTTTCATATCTTTTGCTTCTCCTTATTGCCAATCATTTTCCGTCAATATATTTCAGCACAACGCACCCGTACCGCGCATTCTTTGTTATTTCAATACTGTTCTTATCGCTGAATGTCACATCATTCCTTAATGCCGCAAAATCATCTATATGCTCAAGCTCGTCAAAGCCGAATTTTTCCGTGCGGTAGTGCATCGGAATAATCGTGTGCGGAGAAATTCTGTTTACAATGTCATTTGCCTGCTTTGCGGAAATTGTATAAGTTCCGCCCGTCGGAATCATTACTACGTGCGCATCCTTAATCAGCTTTTCCGCTTCCGCGGTAATATCACAGCCTATATCTCCGAAGTGCACAGCCTTTATTCCGAATGCGTTAAAAATATGAATCTTGTTTGTACCTCTGAGCTTGCCTTTTGCATTGTCATGATACGTATTTATAACGGTAATGTCAAAAGGATTTTTGCACGGTGGCAAAATGTTGGCTATATCCCTGAAATTGTGATCCGTGTGTTCATGCGAGCAAACGACCTCGTTAACATCCACTGAATCAATATGGTATCCGCGTACATACCCGTTTTTATACGGATCAATAAGGATACGGTACGAATCCGCTTCTATAATAAAGCACGCGTGACCGAGCCATGTTATTTTTATGCTTTCCAAAATAATTCCTCGTTTCTTTTTAAGAATAATGTTGACCGCAGCAAATATCAATAATTATCCTTATAATAGCGTATGTACATTAATATCGACAATATCAGAGCCAAAGCCGAAGCCGCAAAGCTTATACCGCACACAGCCGCAAAAAACGGGCTCTGTACTCTGCCTGCGGAGTATATTCCCACAAAAATTCCGATTGCCGCAATACAGCATAAAAAACTTATAAGCTTTCTTTTCCTCTTCATATTATGTTCCTCCGTAACCGATTTACATTTCAATGTGTTTTTTAAATAAATTACGATATTTGAAAATACCGTCTTATAAATCCTTTATTCCGTTGGTATCAGAACAAAATTAATTATGGTTATATATATTATATCACAAATCCGCATTGAAAAACAATAACCGGGCTTTGTGTTTCAATAAAAAATGTTCCGGACTCATCATAAATATATATCTTTATTATAGCATACATGAGCAAAATATTCAATTACGGCAAATTTGACTTGACACTTGTTGTCAATGTGATATAATAAATATAATTTACGAGCGTCACTCATAACACACAACATGTGTTTTTGACCGAATATAATATTAAAATATAAATATAATGTATAGGAGAATAAAGATGTATCAATTTCCGATAGGAGTTATTATCGAATCATTCCGTCTTGACACAGACTCGGCACTGAAAAAAGCTGCCGAAATAGGTGCCGACGGAATACAGATGTATGCCACAAGCGGCGAGCACGCTCCCGAAAACATGAATCATGCCGCACGCAAAGAGCTGCTTGACAAAGTAAAATCAAACGGACTTCGTTTTTCCGCAATATGCGGCGACCTCGGAATGGGCTTCGGTCATGCGGACAAAAATCCCGCCCTGGTTGAAAAATCAAAGCGCATTATCGACCTTGCAAAGGAGCTTGAAACAGATATTGTTACAACTCACATAGGAGTAGTGCCGTCGGACAAAAATCACGACAGATACAAAATAATGCAGGACGCTTGCCGCGAGCTTGCGGAGTATGCCGACAGCATAGGCTCGCATTTTGCCGTTGAAACAGGACCTGAAACATCTGCCGTATTAAAAGAATTTCTCGATTCGCTGGGTTCACGCGGCGTAGGCGTTAATCTTGACCCTGCAAACCTCGTAATGGTAACAGGCGACAGCCCCGTAAACGCGGTATACAATCTTCGTGATTACATAGTTCACACGCACGCAAAGGACGGAATAATGCTCAAGCCGTGTATTCCGGAATACGTATACGGCGTTGTACATCCGATACCCGAGGAAGTTCTCAACGAGTGCTACTTTGAAGAGGTTCCTCTCGGCACAGGCAGTGTTCCGTTTGCGGAATATCTGAATGCGCTTGACGATATAGGCTATAAGGGCTTCCTCACAATCGAGCGTGAAGTCGGAGACGCACCCGAAAAAGATATAAAAACGGCATTCGATTACCTCAAAAACATAATAAAGTAAAGCTGTTGTGCTGATACGGAAAGGCAGGACAAAAGCATATGGAATGGTGTGCAAAATGGATTAAATCCGACGGAGACTTCGGTGACGATATTTGCCCTGTGTTTGAAAAGCGATTCTCGCTTGGCAAAATCAATTCCGCCAAGCTGTATGTTACGGCGCTCGGCGTATACGAAGCCGTATTGAACGGGAAAAGAATAAGCGATTTTGTGCTTGCTCCCGGCTGGACCTCATATGACCACAGGCTTCAATATCAGGAATATGACGTTACCGATATGCTTTCCGAAAACAACGTTTTATCCGTTACCGTCGGAAAAGGCTGGTACCGCAGTTCAATGGCGGGGTGGCACGATGCCCCTGCCGGCATGATTGCCGAGCTTGCCATTGAAAATGATGACGGCACAAAGAGCATAATATGTACCGACGAAAGCTGGGGATCATACGAAAGTCAGGTACGTTTTTCCGAGATTTACCACGGCGAAACATTCGATGCTTCATTTTCAGCCGACAAAAAATATGCGGTAAGCGTTTTTGACGGTCCGTATGATACGCTTATTCCCCAAGAAGGCGAAAAGATAAAAGAGCATGAGCGGATATTCCCTGCCAAAATCATCACGACTCCCAAGGGCGAAACTGTAATGGATTTCGGTCAGGAAGTAACGGGATATGTTGAAATAAAGCTGAGCGCTCACAAGGGAGAGCTTGTAAAGCTTTCTCATGCGGAGGTGCTTGACAAAGAGGGCAATTTCTATACGGCAAATTACCGCAGAGCAAAAGCCGCATACACATACATATGCCGTGACGGAGAGCAAACCTACAAGCCGAAGCTTACATTTTACGGATTCCGCTTCATAAGAATAGACAGCTTCCCCGGCGGCGCTCAATGCGCAAAACTCGAGAATTTTACCGCTGTTGCCGTATATTCCGATATACGCCGTACGGGGTATTTGACCTCAGGCAACGCGCTTCTCAACAGATTCTTTGAAAATGCCGTTTGGGGACAAAAATGCAACTTCCTCGACGTTCCGACAGACTGTCCTCAAAGGGACGAGCGTCTCGGCTGGACAGGCGACGCACAGGTTTTTGCGCGTACTGCTTGTCTGAATTACAACGTTGAAAAATTCTTTTCAAAGTGGCTTGCCGATATGAAAGCGGATCAGCATGAAAACGGTATGCTCGACCACGTAATACCCGGAGTGCTCAAAAACTCTCAGAGCAGTGCCGCATGGGGCGATGCCGCCGTAATATGCCCGTGGGAGGTTTATTCCGCTTACGGCAATAAGGAGCTTCTCGAAAGACAGTTCCCGTGCATGAAAAAATGGGTGGACTATATAACCCAAACAACCACAACCGAAAATCTCTGGACGGGAGGCACGCACTTTGGCGATTGGCTCGGGCTGGACGCGCCCTCGGGAAGCTACAAGGGAGCATCTCGTGACGATTTTATCGCTTCCGCATTTTATGCTCATTCCACGGATATTGTTGTAAAAGCAGGTCATGTGCTCGGTCAGGACGTGTCCGAATATGAATCACTTTCAAAGCGTATTCACTCGGCGTTCCGTAAAACATATAACGAATTTCACACCCAAACAGAATGTGTTCTTGCCGCGCACTTTGCGCTTACCGATAATATCAAGCTTGCCGCCGACAAGCTCGCCGAAATGATACGCTCCTGCGGAGGACATTTGCAGACAGGCTTTGTGGGAACGCCATATCTGCTGTATGTGCTTTCCGATAACGGGTACACTTCCCTTGCCTACGACCTGCTCCTTAGAACCGAATATCCTTCATGGCTTTATCCTGTTACAAAGGGTGCCACGACGGTATGGGAGCATTGGGACGGGATTGCTGAAGACGGTTCATTTTGGAGTAGCGATATGAATTCATTCAATCATTACGCATACGGAGCAGTACTGAGTTGGGTTTATAATGTTGCAGCCGGCATAACTCCTGCCCTGCCCGGATATAAAGAGGTTTCAATCGCGCCCAAGCCGGATATGAGGCTTCAACGCCTTGAGGCTCGCCTTGATACAAGCTTTGGCAGAATACTCTCAAAATGGGAAAAGCAGGAAAATTATATACGTTATGAAATCATAACGCCCGTAAATGCAAAAATCACGCTTTGCGGCAAGACTTATGACGCAAAACCGGGTGAATATCTGTTTTTCTCTGATATTGCCGAATAACAAGTAAAAAAGATATAATAAAAATATCTGAAAATAATTTATTTTAATTAAAGGAGAAATAATATGGACAACAAAATCAAAATTGCAATTGTCGGTGTAGGCGGAATATCGCAAATGCACCTCAAGGGCTACACAAGCAACCCGGATGTCGAAGTATACGCATTCTGCGATATAAATCCCGACAGACTCAGATATATGGGTGAAAAATACGGCATAACACGCCTGTATACAGACGAAGACAAAATGCTTGCGGAGCTTCCCGAAATAGACGCCGTAAGCGTATGTACATGGAACTGCGCTCATGCCGAATGTACTATCAAGGCACTTAATGCAGGTAAAGACGTATTGTGCGAAAAGCCTATGTCCGTAAGCGTAGAGGATGCAAAGCGCATGAAGGAAGCCGCTGACAGAAACGGCAGACTTCTCATGCTCGGATTTGTACGCAGATACGGCAATGACTGCTTAGTAATGAAGGACTTTGCAGACAATGATACATTCGGCGATATATATTACTCAAAGGCACAGTATATCCGCAGAAACGGAAATCCGGGCGGATGGTTTTCAGACAAGAGCAGATCCGGCGGCGGCTGTCTGATTGACCTCGGCGTTCACGTAATAGACTATGTACGTTATATAATGGGTTGCCCGAAGCCTGTTTCGGTTTACGGCGCAACATTCCAGAAGCTGTATAACAGAAGCAATATCAAGACATCATACTCATATGCTCCTGCCGACGGCGGAAGCAAGAGAATATGCGACGTTGAGGACCTTGCGGTTGCACTCGTAAGATTCGATAACGGTGCCGTTCTCAACATAGAAACAAGCTTCTCTCTCAACTCAAAGGAAAGAAACGCTATCGAGATTTTCGGCACAAAGGGCGGCGCAAAGCTTGTTGATAAGCTCGAGCTTTATACGGAAATGAACGGCTACATGACAAATGTCGATATAGTCGGCGATACATCACCTGATTTTGACGTTATGTTTGATCAGGAAATAAATCATTTCGTTGACTGCGTTAAAAACAAAAAGCCTTGCATAAGCACAGCCGAGGACGGCGTTATCCTTATGCAGATACTTATGGGAATATATGAATCTTCCAAGACAGGTCACGAAGTAATCATTAAATAATATATGAAACACAGGCGGCGTCGGCAAAGCATTCTCAAACCGACGCCGTATTTTGAAAAAAACGCCAAAGGAAAAAGCTTTATGCTTATAAAAAACGTTGATATAATCACTGAAAATAAGCCCGATGAAATCATTTACGGCGCTTCAATACTCATAAAAGGCGATACAATAGAAAGAATAATAAAAAACGGCGAGCCTCTTCCAAATGATACGGAAATTATCGACGGAAACGGAATGATTGCAATGCCGGGCTTTGTAAACACGCACACACACTGCGCCATGACGTTCCTCAGGAATTACGGCAACGATATGAATTTGCAGGATTGGCTGTTCAAAAAGGTATTCCCTGCCGAAGACAAGCTGACAGCCGAAGCCGTATATTGGTTTTCAAAGCTCGCATATATCGAGTTCATAAAATCGGGAATCACAACGCACGTTGACAGTTATTTTTTCATGGAGTCATCCGCAAGAGCAGTCGAGGAAGCGGGAATACGCGCCGTTTTGAACAGAAGCGTTTCGGGCATAAGCGACCCTGACGGAGAAAAGCTCAAAGAAAGCTCTTCTTTTTTCAGGACATACAACAATTCCTGCTCGGGCAGAATAAAATCGGTTCTCGGAGCACATTCAATATACACAAGCGATGAAAAATATATCGTCAAAGTAGTCGAGGAAGCAAACAAAATAGGTTCTGGTCTTGTCACGCACCTTTGCGAAACTCAAAAGGAAATTGACGACTGCATTTTACAGCACAATGCCACACCCGTGGAATACCTTGACAGAATAGGCTATTTTGACGTTGACGGAATGAAAATTGCCGCTCACTGCGTACACATGAGCGATAACGATATAGATATACTTGCAAGGAAAAACGTATCTGCCGCAATCAATATGAGCAGTAATCTGAAGCTTGCAAGCGGTATAGCAGACGTACCGCGCCTTATCAAAAGCGGCGTGAACGTATCTCTCGGAACAGACGGTGCCTCAAGCAACAATAATCTCAATATGTTCAATGAAATGCGTCTGGCGGCGCTCGTCTATAAGGGGCTCACGCTCAACCCCGAAATAATGAACGCCGAAACAGTGCTTTCACTGGCAACCGCAAACGGCGCAAAAGCAATTCTCGATAACAATATAGGCGTTGTTGCCGAGGGCGCAAAAGCAGATATTGTACTTATCGATACAAATTCGCCGTCAATAGCACCAACAAACGAGCTTGCCCCGGCAGTAGTATACAGTGCAGGTGCAGGAGATGTAAATACCGTAATATGCAACGGTAAAATGCTCATGCAAAACAAAGAGCTCCTCACAATCGACGAAAATGAGACTGTCTGGAACGTAAAATATTTTGCACGCCGTATTCTTTCCCGATAATCTGCTTATTTGCTTTATATTCACACAGCAATATGCACTGTGTTCATAAAACTGTCACATTCCGGTTTTAGAATTATAATAAATTGATGTGTCGGTATATGGGGCAAAGTCGATATTGAGGTATGGCACCTCAATAAAGCTTTGTTTGAAATTTTATGTTTAATTATACCGGTATTCTTGAAAAAAATCGGGAAGGAGAGCCTTTTTACCACAAAGGCTGAAGTTAATTATGGCAAAAATACTTGTTGCAGATGATGAAGCGGGCATCCGCAATATCATAAAAAAATACGCCGTTTTTGAAGGGCACGAAATTGTTGAAACAGATAACGGAATGGAAGCAATAGAGCTTTGCAAAAACGATAAATTCGACCTTATAATCATGGACGTCATGATGCCCGAGCTGGACGGCTTCTCCGCGGTAAGAGAGATAAAGAAAAATTCCGATATTCCCGTAATAATGCTTTCGGCAAGGACGGAAGAGTACGACAAGATTCACGGTTTTGAGATAGGCGTTGACGATTATGTTGTAAAGCCGTTCTCACCCAAGGAGCTTATGCTCAGAATAAATGCCGTTCTCAGACGCTACACAGCAAATGTCGAGCCTAACTCTCCGGAAAAGCATAATATAGTCAAGTTCGGAAAGCTTACGATCGATTTCACGGGAAGATTCGTATATATTGACAATAAAAAGATCGATATGACGCCAAAGGAATACGACCTGCTGTTTTACATGGCAAAAAACAGGAACATTGCTCTCACAAGAGAAATGCTTTTGAATAACGTATGGGGTTATGACTTTTACGGGGACGACAGAACTCTCGACACGCACATAAAGCTCCTCAGAAAATCGCTCGGTGAATGCAGTTCATACCTTGTTACACTAAGAGGAGTTGGATACCGCTTTGAAGTTTAATTTGTTCAAGCATAAAGACAAACGGAAAGAACGGATGAGAATCCGTATTTTTTCGTCAATGCTTGTTTTTACGGTAATCGTTCTTGCACTTTTGTGGATTCTGCAAACTGTATTTCTTGATGACATTTACAAAAGCGTAAAAATATCAAACGTAAATACTGCCGCGGCAGCGTTATCTCAAAATATAGATTCGGGAGACCTCAAAAATCTCGTAAGCGAATATGCCGTAAAATACGATACCTGCATTACCGTATGGGACAGCAATTTAAAACAAATAGCATCTACCTGTGTAAACAGCTATTGCCGCGTACACACATATCATATTGTAGGTGCGGCATATTTTTATAATATGGCTGAACAAAACGGCGGAACTTACGTACAGCGCTACGGCAGCGGCAGACCGCCTGAAAGCGCGGATATACACAAGCAAGGCGACTCTTTTTTTGAAGATTCGGACTTTTCAAGTGTCGACGGCGAAAATGAGAGCATGATGTATGCCAAAATTGTCAAGAGCGGCAATACGGAATATCTCATACTCATGAACGCCGTAATTACGCCTATACGTGCAGTAGTGCAGTCGCTCAAAAATGTATTTTTATTTATCGCCATTATAATGATTGTGCTTGCATTTGCGGTTTCGGCATTCATATCGCGCTATATTACAAAGCCGATAGATAAAATAAATGCCTCGGCAAAGCTTCTGGCAAAGGGCAATTACGACGTTAGATTTGATGAGAACTCTTATTCCGAGATAGCTCAGCTTGCCTCTACTCTCAATTATGCCGCCGCAGAGCTTTCAACCGTGGAAACAACGCGGCGTGAGCTTATTGCAAACGTATCGCACGACCTCAGAACGCCTCTTACACTCATAAGCGGTTATGCGGAAATGATGAAGGATTTCCCGAATGACGACAACCGCGAGAGCCTGCAAACGATAATCGATGAAGTAAATCACATGACGCTTCTCGTAAACGACATGACGGACGTTTCAAAATACAACGCAGGTGTATACAAGCTCAATTCTGCCGAATTCGACCTTACCGAGCTTGTAAGAGATACCGCATTGAGGCTCAGCAAGCTGAACGACCCCGACGGCTACTCCGTTGATTTTGAATACGACAGGCACGTATTTGTAATTGCCGATGAGTTGAAAATAACCCAGGTTCTTTACAATCTCATAAATAACGCAATCATCCATACAGGCGACGGCAAGCGCGTTACGGTTGTGCAGGATGTAACAGAACACGGCAAGGACAAATTCGCACGCATATCCATAACAGACAACGGAAAGGGTATCGCACGAGAGAATGTAAAAAGTATTTGGGACAGATATTACAAAATCGATAAGACCTACAAGCGTGCTCACAACGGCTCGGGCTTGGGCTTGTCAATCGTAAAATCCATTTTGGAACTGCATCATATGCAATACGGCGTTATACCTGTTGAAGATATGCCCGACAATAAGGGATGCACATTCTGGTTCAAAACAAAGATAACAAAATCCGAAAAAGAAGATAATTCAGAGGAATAATAAGCGCATTTAACAATGAAATACAATATTGCTCTCATTTGCGCTCGAAAGAAAGGAAATGATACCAACATGAACATAAAAAGATTAACGGCAGGTATTTGCGTTGTCTGCACTCTTTTGTTTGCAACAGCCTGTGCTCAAAAAACACCTGACACATCTCCCTCCCCCACTCCGACACCTGAGCCTGACCACGACATACTGTCGGACTGCTATGACTTTAATCTTGACGAACACATAAAATTAGGTCAATATAAAAATATCGTAATTGAAGTAAGAGACCCTGCTCCGACGCAAGAAGAGCTTGATGAATTTTTCACAAACTTCCTCGAAAAATATGCTGTGCTCAATGAAGTAACCGACAGAACGGTCTCAAACGGCGATGTCGTCAACATAGATTATAAGGGTTATGTAGACGGTGAAGCAAAATCCGGAATGGCAGACACAGATACCGATCTTGAAATAGGCTCCGCCTCATTCATACCGGGCTTTGAAGAGGCGCTCATTGGTGCCGCAATAGGCGAGACGGTTTCATTTGACATCACGTTCCCTGAGGATTATTGGAATCCGTCAATGGCAAGCGTTGAAGCAAGATTCGATGTTACAATAAATGCAATATACGAAAAAGAGCTTCCCGAGCTTACAGATGCTTTTGTTGCCGAAAAAACCGACTACTCAACAGTGGAAGAATACCGTCAATTCATAATAGAAGAGCTGACAAAGGATAATCAGAATCATATTGACAGCAGCTACAAAGCATCCGTTTGGGGAGAAGCAATCGCAAACGCCGAGGTTATCGAATATCCGCAGGATATGTATGATGAATACTACAATATTCTGGAATCATCCATAAAGCAACAGGCCGAATACTATGGCATCACGCTCGAGGAATTTGTAAAATACAACGGCTATGATATGGACGGCTTCTATGAGTTACTTGATACAAGATCAAAAGAAAGCGTAAAAGAGCTTCTTGTACTCTTTGCAATTTCAAATGAAGAAAATATAAGGATTCCTTGGACCGAATATCAGGAGCTTGCAAAGGGTTACTTTGAGAAGCTGTCCGTTGATTCATTTGAAGAGCTTGAACAAAAATATTCAAGAAAGGATATTTGCTGCGATATAGCTTTCGACAAGGTGATAGAACTCTTGCTCGAAACCGCAAGCCAGAAAATCGTGTGATTTTTTTGGACGCTTTTGGAAAAGCGTCCAAACCCGAAAACTTTAAAACGCTTTGCGGTTCCTCATCTCCTCGCCAAGAGTACGGCTTCGGAGATGAGGATTTACTTTACACGTTTATTTAAGTTTTTTTACGGAAAAACCATAAGAACGGCACATTTTTCTTAAAGAGAAAAGAAAATTTAATGTCCTCGAGCGATGACTACCACAGGCATCGCTTGAGGACAGCTACAAAGTATTTTAAAGTTTCGCTCAAGCCTTTTCAAAGGCTTGCGGAGTGTGAGGCAGAGCCTCACGAAAAAAGGCTTGGCGGAGTGTGAGGCAGAGCCTCACGAAGAAAGGCTTGGCAGGGTACGGGGCGGCAGCCCCGAAAGAAGAACAAGAAAAAAAGTATTGACAAAACATCAAAGTAAGTTTATAATGTGGGTGTTACAGATACCGCAGGCGGATTTGATAACAAAAAATAAATTTAATCGCTTTTTTATGCGAAGACAGGCATCCGTTACAACGGAGTCTGAGTGGAGGCAAAATGTTAGAAAAGAAAAGTACAAAGTGGTTAGTCAGAATGGGTGTACTCATTGCGATCATAGTTCTTATGAGTTTCACACCAATCGGGTATCTCAAAGTAGGTGCGATCGAGATCACATTCATAATGATACCTGTAATCATAGGTGCCATTACTCTCGGCGCGAAATCAGGCGCGATTCTCGGCGCGGTTTTCGGAATTACAAGCTTTATACAATGCTTCGGCGCAAGTCCGTTTGGTGCAATGCTTTTGAGCATCAACTGGTTTTTCACGCTTTTGACGTGCTTGATACCGAGGATCCTCATGGGTTGGCTTACAGGTGTTATTTTCAGCGCGCTGTATAAGAAAGACAAAACAAAAGGCAATGCGCTCTCGTTTATCGTGACAAGCCTTGTTGCTCCTTTGATGAACACATTTTTCTTTATGCTGTTTATAATCGTACTGTTCGGTTCATCCGAATATATAACCGAATTACAGGCAGGAAGAAATATTTTTGAATTTGTAGTTTGGTTTGTAGGACTAAACGGTGTTATTGAAGCAGCTGTTTCATTTCTCGTAGGCGGCACAATAAGCAAAGCCGTATACAAGTTTGCAAACAAATAAACACGATAAATCAAAGTACAGTCTGCCAATAAAAAATTAAAAGGAATAATTCAATATGCTTTTAGTATTTGATATAGGAAACACGCACATAAAAATGGGCGTTTTCAAATCAGACGAGCTTTTAGTAAGCTGTCGCATGACAACGAGCACGCAGAAAACAACAGACGAATACGGTGTTGACATATTAACCATGCTCAGAGAAAAGAACATCAATGTTGCCGGCATACACAGAGCGATAGTATCCTCAGTTGTGCCGAACATAATGTATTCATTCTGCAATGCAATCAAGAACTACATAGGCACAGAGCCTATTGTCGTAGCTCCCGGCATAAAAACGGGCGTCTCAATAAAGACGGACAATCCTCGAGAGGTCGGCGCCGATTTAATTGCGGATGTTGCCGCGGCAAATCACTATTACGGCGGTCCGTGCATAGTGGTTGATTCCGGAACAGCGACAAAATACGAAGTCCTTACCGAAAAAGGTGAATTTATAGCCTGCGTAATTTCACCGGGAGTAGGTCTCATGGCAGACGTATTGTGCTCGGGAACGGCACAGCTCCCTGCGATAACGATAAAAAAGCCTGATTCAATATTAACCTCCAATACAGTGGAATGTATGCAGGCAGGTATCGTTTTCGGATATATAGGTCAGGTGGAATATATTGTTGCAAAAATAAAAGAAGAGCTTAACATTGAAAACATAAAAGTTATAGCCACGGGCGGCTTCGGAAAGCTGATTGCAGGCGAAACAAAATGTATAGATATTTATGACAAAAATCTCACATTAAAAGGACTTAAGCTCATAGCGGACAAAAACAAAAGATAAAAAAACAAGTGCGGCGTACAGTGAAGTGTGCGCCGCATTTTTGTTGCCAAAATTCCTTCAAAAAACATTTTTGAGGCGCAAAAAAATCAAATTCAACAACAAAAATTACCAAATCGTACCCATAATCGGTGCGATTTCTTTTTTATCACGATAAAACCGCAAATTATTCCAATATAGACAGATTTTTCGCTTTTTCGCGTAATTAAAACGACACTGTTTTTATGGGACAGGTTATAAAATAAAAATATAATAAATCAATAAGGAGCGATATATTGTTATGATCAAGGATGCACAGGTTTACAGCAAAGGAGCCTCATTATCGAGATGGCTCCCGTCAAAAGCGCTTTTGAACGAATATATGTTTTTCATGCTGGCAGGACTTCTTTTTGCCCGCGTCGATTTTATGGGTGTCATAAACACGTTTGGCTACGCATGGCTTATAGCGCTTTTTCTTACAGGACGTTCGACATTTTGGGGCGCACTCGGCGTTATTGCGGGCAGACTCACAATGCTCAATACAGCCGCAGTTGATGCAATAGCCACATTTTCCGACGTATGCGTATATATAGGCGTATGGGCTTTGCTTGCCGCCATGAAAAAAATATCCAAAGGCGATTCAAAGAAAGTATACATAATATCCGGCATTGTATTCTATGCCGCCGCACAGATAGCGCTTATGCTGTTGTATCAATTCACCGTGTATAAATTATTATACATAGTATTGAATATCCTTGCAATAGGCACTTGTGTTTATGTATTCAACCGCGTCACGAGCATAAAAAACGGAATAGATTTCAATAACGTATCACAGCTTGATGTAATTCTTTTTGTATCTTCAACGGAACTCGCCGTAATGGGCATAGGCAGTATAACGCTGTTTTCCATTGATATAAGAACGATAATAATTTATGCCGTTATTCTCTTGAGTGCATATTCATACGGAGCAGGTACGGGTGCTCTCGTCGGAACGGTATTCGGAATCCTCATCGGCGTTGAAACCACATTTACGCTTGTAAACATAATTCCTTTCACAATATGCGGCACAATATGCGGAATGCTGAGTCATACGAATAAAATAATTTCGGCGGCAATAACCGTCTGCATTTATTGTGCTCTGTTTTTCCTGCTCGATTACGGCAAAACCGATATTCATTCGTTTATAGAAGTAACGGCAGGAGCGCTCATTTATGCTGTTTTCCCGACAGATATACTCAACGCCGTGCAGGATTCCGTTTATTCAATAAATTCATCTGTAATAGCCACAAAATCGTATGCAGACAGAGTAAAGCTCATATGCTGTGAAAAAATCGACGGTGTTTGCAATTCCACGGAAAAAATGCACAAAATACTTGAGAGCTGTCTTAAAAATACCGAAAAAACAAATCTCGACCAGTTCAATGAGCTTACTTCGAAAATTACTCAGACTGTTTGCACGCACTGCACTCTGGGTGATAAATGCGCGTTCGCAAACAACAACAAAGGAAAGAAAAATCCGTCGTGCGAGGTCGCCCAGATAGTCAATCGCATAAATTATGTAGGCAACAGCTGGAGAAACAAAATGACACTGTACAGAAATGTCCCTGCCATAACTGTCGGCTGTGTCAATGACTCTATTACCGCAATCAAAAAGAAGCTCGAAAATACTATCCGCGTTGATGACCCTCTCACGGCAAAGGCTGAACAGCAATGTATGCGCATATGCAAATATGTCGATTCCGCGGTGGTGCTCAATACCGATAACGGATATGAGATAATAATTCAATTAAAAACCGTGTCCGTAACAGAGGAACATATTTGCCGACTTAAAACAAAATGCGAGGATATTGTCAACGTTAAGCTTGAGCTTTCCGAATCGAGTAAAGGTACACTCTGCTTTGTCCAGAAAGCAAAATATATGATCTCAACAGGCGAAGTGTGCGTTTCTTTCGATGAGGACGGTATTTGCGGAGATGCCTGCACAATAGTACCTTTCGCAAAAAGCGGATTTATGATGGCTGTTGCCGACGGGTGCGGCACAGGCTACCCTGCCCTCGCTGAAAGCAATACTGCTATGGAGCTTCTTGAAACAATGGCTCAGTGCGGTTATGATGAGGATTCCGCAGTTGCACTCATAAATACACTCATGGGCCTTAGAATGGATGATGACAGATACAGTACGGCTGATATTTGTATTTTCAATAAATATAACGGTAATACAAAATTCATTAAAATGGGGGCGGTCTGCTCGTTTATCGTGCATAACGGCGCTGTAACAACTGTCAGCTGCGGCGCAACTCCCCTCGGCGTTGCACTCTCCCCCGAAGAATGCGTCCTTAATTATAAGCTTAAGGCTGATGACGTGATCGTTATGATGACCGACGGCGTTTATGATTCCTCCGCGGATTACTCCGATCCCGATGAGTATTTCGCCGATCTGCTCGGTAATATGAAAATAAACAGCGCTCAGGAAACCGCACAGAAAATTATGGATGCCGCTCTTAAAAATATAAAAAAACCTAAAGATGATATGCTCGTCTTCGTCGCAATCGTCAGAAAAAATTGATTTTTCAGTATCTTTCTCTCTTAAATGTAAATAATAATTGTGGGGCTTTTTTCGTGAGGCTCCGCCTCACACTCCGCAAGCCTTTTTCGTGGGGCTTTGCCCCACACCCCACAAGCCTTTGAAAAGGCTTGAGCGAAACTTTAAGCTACTTTGTAGTTGGCAATCGGCCTCGCCGGTGGTCGTCGAGTCGGATTGCTGTTGAGTTTGCGTTGCTGTTTTATGTTATATGTTGCAGTATTTCAACATAAAGCTGTACAAATAATTGAAAAAGAAACGTAAATTCAATGCTCATCTTCCCGTCATACTCTCGACGGGAAGATGAGTAACCCGCAAAGCGTTTTAAAGTTTTCGGGTTTGGACGCTTTTCAAAAGCGTCCAAGAAAAAAACCAAAAACAAAGGTGATTATTATGATTTATTTAAGTATTGGATTATCGGCCATATTTTCATTTGCGATCATGTTTATACTTGCGAAGCTAATGGGAGCGCGGCAAATATCGCAGCTAAGTATGTTTGACTATATAAACGGGATAACGATAGGTTCGATAGCTGCCGATCTTGCATTAGCTGAGAGCATGGACGAGAGAGGAAAAATACTGATTGCGGTAGTGATATACGCGCTTGCGACATTGCTTTTATCCGTAATTACAGACAAATCGATAACAGCAAGACGTTTTATAACGGGCAAGCCGATAATACTTGTGGAGCACGGAAAATATTTTGACAAAAACTTCAAGCGTGCGAAAGTGGACATAAATGAATTTCTGACGCAATGCCGAAACAGCGGATACTTTGACATATCCCAGGTTGACACGGCAATACTCGAGCCGAACGGCAAAATAAGCATTATGCCTGTTTCATCGGCAAAGCCCGTCACGCCGAGCGACCTTAACATAAGTGTCGGGCAGGAGACGCTTTGTGCAAACGTCATAATCGACGGAAACATCATGCCGCTCAATCTGCAAAAGCTCGGCTACAACGAAGAATGGTTGAGGACTCAGCTTGCAAACGAAGGCTTTAACAGAACCGAGGACATATTTCTGGCAACCTGCCGTCCCGACGGCACACTGTGCGTATATTTATGCTGTGGAGAAGCGTGCAAAGAAATTTTTATGTGATTTATTAACGGTTTGTAAATGAAAAATCTTTAAAACCCGTCTTTTCGGGGTTCGTTCACATATAGTTTACAAATGTTTTTTGGGTGGCATGATATAATAAGTATACTGTATTTTGATAAGAAAAGCTCAAAAAAATATTGAGTTTTCCTAATATATTTTAACTTTTGAAAGGCGGTATCTTTTATGAATCGTGTTTATAATTTCTCTTCGGGACCTGCGCAGCTCCCATATGACGTACTTGTAAAAGCTCAGGCAGAGCTTCTCGATTACAACTCAACAGGTATGTCCGTAATGGAAATGAGCCACAGATCTGCTGCATACAAGGAAATAATCGAGAATGCAGAAAAAAATCTCAGAAAGCTGTACAACATAAGTGACGATTATGCTGTTTTGTTTCTTCAGGGCGGTGCATCGCTCCAGTTTGCCATGATTCCCATGAATATGACAAAAATCGGCTCTGCCGACTACATAGATTCGGGTTATTGGTCGGCAAAGGCTATCAAGGAAGCTAAAAAATTCACAAATGTACGAGTAGTATGCTCCACAAAGGATGAAAATTACAACCGTCTTCCCGATTTTGAAGGCATCAAATTCGAGGGCGACTACGTATACATGACGTCAAACAACACAATATACGGCACTGAATTCAAGAAATATCCTCAGACGGGCGATATTCCGCTTATTGCCGATATGTCGTCGGATATTCTTTCAAGAAAAATAGACGTAAATAACTTCGGAATGATATTCGCAGGCGCACAGAAGAACATCGGACCTTCCGGTCTTTGCGTTGCAATCGTAAAGAAGTCGCTCATAGGCAATGCTCCGGAAAATACACCTATAATGCTCGACTTCAAAACGCATTCCGAAAACGGCTCAATGTACAATACTCCTCCGACATACGGAATATACATTGCAGGTCTTGTATTTGAATGGATGCTCGCTAACGGCGGAATCGATGCAATCGAAAAGATCAATGCTGAAAAGGCGGCTTTGATATATGACTTTATCGACAACTCTTCGTTCTATACGAACACGATACCTGCCGCTGACCGCTCGCTCATGAACGTTGTTTTCAAAACTTCAGACGCTGACCTCGACAAGAAATTCGCAAAAGAAGCTGCCGCAAACGGACTCATTTCTCTCGGCGGACACAGAGCCGTAGGCGGACTCCGCGCAAGCATTTACAACGCAATGCCTATCGAAGGCGTTCATGCGCTCATCGACTTCATGAAGAAGTTCGAAGTTGACAACAAATAATTTTCGGCAGGTGTATAATAATGAAGAACATAAAAATTTTCAATAATATTTCCGATGTGGGTCTTAAGCTTCTCAATCCCGAAAAATACAGTGTTTCCAAGGATTTTGAGGATTATGACGCAGCCTTGGTACGTTCTGCGGCACTCCACGATGTTGAGTTCCCGAAAAATCTCATTGCAATCGCTCGCGCAGGCGCAGGCGTAAACAATATTCCGCTCGATGTATGCTCTCAGAAAGGCATATGTGTTTTCAATACGCCGGGCGCAAACGCAAACGCCGTTAAAGAACTCGTAATTGCGGCTCTCCTTATGACATCAAGAAAAATCAATGAATCTATAAATTGGGTTCATACTCTTGAAGGTCAGGAGGATATTTCCAAAATAATCGAAAAAAATAAATCCGAATTTGTCGGTCCCGAAATAATGGGCAAAACTCTCGGCGTTATCGGCTTGGGCGCAATCGGGGCCATGGTTGCAAACTCCGCAAGCGCTCTCGGTATGAACGTTATCGGCTATGACCCGTTCATAACAGTTAAAAACGCTTGGATGCTTTCAAGAAAAGTATCTTACTGCGCAACGCTTGAAGCAATGCTCCCGCAGTGCGATTATGTTACTATTCACGTTCCCGTATTGCCTACAACAAAGGGCCTTTTCAATGAAAAGCTGTTCTCCGTATGCAAAAAGGGTATGCGCTTGCTGAATTTCTCAAGAGGTGAACTCGTTGTAAATGACGCTCTGTTTGCCGCAATCGAAAACGGTACCGTTGAACGCTACGCAACAGATTTCCCGTCAGTTGATATGCTCTCAAATAGTAAGATCGTCGCTATTCCGCACTTGGGCGCTTCAACTCCCGAATCGGAAGATAATTGCGCTCGTATGGCAGTAAATGAAATAATTAATTATATCGAGACGGGTAACGTTACAAATTCCGTAAACTTCCCGAATTGTGAACTTAATTATACAGGCCTCGAAAGAATAACGATCTATCATACCAATACTCCCAATATGGTAAGCAGTCTAACTCAGGGATTGTCTAAATATAATATTAATATCGCAGGTATGGCAAATCAGAGTAAAGGCGAATATGCCTATACAATAATCGATATCGATAATCGTATCCATGAGGACGTTGCGGATATCCTTAATTCTATTGATGGCGTTATTAAAGTTCGCATAATCTGATGTCTTTCGTGAGGCTCTGCCTCACACTCCGCAAGCCTTTGAAAAGGCTTGACCGAAAC